>NZ_JBEZLR010000025.1:80457-104576 GCF_040652275.1 Streptomyces sp. NPDC048275 | reverse complement strand
GTTGCGTCTGCGGCCTCGGGGCCGGCGCCAGGGTCACCGTCCCGGGCGGGGCGGCGACGGGGCCATCTCACCATCGGCCAGAACCTCTCCCGCATGCTGTGGCCTTCCCGGGCCCGGTCAGCTGAAGTCGATGCCTGTACTTGCGCTACTGCCGGGGCCGTCCGAGGTGGCGTCGCCGGTTCGCTTCACTCGAATGGGCACGTTCCCGGCTTCCTGCGGGCGTCGCACGCCGGTTGACGCCCGGCCTCCACCGGTCGCCTTGGCCCTCCCCGTATCGGCCACCACAAAGCCGGGTTGTGGGTTGGAGGTTGGGGACTGCATCAATGCCCAAACCAGGGCGGCAATACCAGTGGCGCCCTGGACTGACGCGGCTACCAACTGCCCGGTATCCGGATTGCGCAGCAGCCAGAAGAACGGCGTTGATGCCGTCAGCACGACCGCGACCACTATGACCGTGATCTTCCTGCTTCGCGACATACCCACTTGTCCCTCCCAGCAGCCAACGAACGCCTGCCCTCAGCAGCATCGGATGAACTTTGCTGGTACGCAAGGACGCCGCTGCGCGGCCACCGGTTCCAACCACACGTCGCTGGCACGGCTGCTTTCGGCTGCGTGCGTTTTCTCCCAGCTCAGCTCTTCCCTCCAGAGGAACCGCACCCTACAGGGATTACGAACCGAGCCGTCCTAGTTTCCTCGCGGTGGCTGATGCGGGAGTCGTGCAAGCACCTGCGCTTCGAGGTCGGCGATGCGCTTGTCGGCGAACCGGTTGTTGGACCGGGCCCCTTCGAGTCGTTCCCGGAGCGTTCGGTGTTCCCGGGTGAGCTGCTGGACTCGACGCTTGAGCGTGATGTTCTCGGAGGTCAGAGCCTGAACCGACTCCCCCGGAACCATCTGGTCGAGGTCGCGGAGGTTTCCCATCAGCTCGCCGATCTGCTGCCGTTGCGCGAAGACCTCCTTCTGCGTGCGGCCGAGTTCGGCCTCCGCGTTCAGCGCGCGTTCGCGCCAGGACGCTTCGATCTGCTCGTGCTCGGCCTGGGTTGCTTGGACTTGACGAGTGCGGCTGCCGTCGACCGCGTTGCTCACGAGCGCGCGGGCGTTGGAGTTCTCGTAGAGGAACGTGGCGGACACGCCGGCTCGTTGTGCGATGGCCCGGACGGTCAGCCGGCCGCGTTCGCGGCGAAGCTGACCGATGGCCTTCTCGACCTGCTCGAGTTTCTGCGCGGCTTGGCGGCGGCGTGCGTCGATCGCCGCCGCAGTGGCGTGAGGTTTCATGCAGCCTCGCTCTCCGTGTCGAGTTCCGCGAGCTCACGCGCCCGGAACGTCGTGCTCCAGACGCGCCCGAAGTAGTCCTGCGGGCGGCGGAGGTTGAGCGAGAGCGCCTCTTCAGGAGCCCGAAGCTCTCCAGGGCCTTCTCCAAGCCCGGCGATCGCCCGGGCCGTGGGTTCGAATACCTCATGCAGGTAGTCGGCGGTCGCACTGTCCGGCGCTCGCTCGGCGAGCATCCGCCATTCTCCGAACTACTAGAGAGATCGTGAAAGTGCACATCGGCCAGACGGTTCGTTGAGCTGATATCGGAGGCAGCCCCGGCCACCGGACGACCCTGTCCGGGACAGCTCCGGCGCATTCCTGTGACCAGGCCAGTCGGTTTTTCTCTGTCCCGGGCAGGTCATGGCCCCTTGACACACCGTTGGTTCCTGCCCAGCCTTGCGGACCAGACGCCTCGGAGGCGTACTCCCGAATTCCACCCCGAGAGGAAAACGTGAAAGCGAAATTCTTGGCGGCAGCGGGCTTGCTGGCCACCGCAGCCCTCACCGGGACGGGGTCAGCCCACGCGGCGCCCTCTGCCCCGGCGGTCACCACCATCAACCTCAACCATTACAGCTACTCCGGGAACAGCTACATCACAGGCACCTATTCGTACTGGCAGGACGGCACGGACGCCGACGGCTATCCGAAGTACGACGGCAGGTTCACCAGCGTCAAGTTAACGGACGTGATCAACAACAACGGGCTCGGGTCAGCTCTCGTGCTCTCCTACGACGAGCTGAGAAGCGACGGCTACTGGTACATCATCGACCCCTACATATCGCGTACGGGGAGCGACGGCACAACGTCCTGGAACTTCAACGACAAGGACCGGATCAGCGCCTGGGTGTGCGACTACAACAGCAACCGCGACTTCAACAGTTGTAGGAACATCTTCTTCAATCAGCCCTGAGCAGCACGCGGCAAAGAGGAAACCCCGGTCCGCCGAAGCGTGACCGGGGTTCCTACAGAGCGCCGGGCAGGGCTTGCACCTGCATTTCCCCACAGGAAGTGGGACATTTGTCGGCGACGGGTGAATCGTGGCTCAGCCAAGATTTCCGTGAAGCCGATCATGCTCCCGTGCGCCGGTGACGCTCCGTCATTTGAATTGTGATACTCGCCCCGTGTGAGGAATTGCTGACGATGCTGTTGCCGCACCTCGGCGGGGTGCGGGTGGAGTCCGTGGTGCCCGAGGGCGACCTGTTACGGATCGTGGCCACGACTCCTGTGGCCATGGCGGTGCCGTGCCCGGATTGCGGTACGCCGTCGAGACGGCGGCACAGCGGCTATGTCCGCCGGCTGGCCGACGCGGCGATCGGGGGACGCCGGGTGTGCATCGAGCTGATGATCCGGCGTCTGTTCTGCGACGGCGCCCATTGCGCGCGAGTCACCTTCGCCGAACAGGTGGAGGGACTCACCGTCCGCTACGGACGCCGGACACCGTTGGTGGCACACCTGTTGAGTGCGATCGCGGTGGCCCTGGCCGGCCGGGCCGGCGAGCGCCTCGCGGCCCAGCTTCCCGTGCCGGTCAGCCGGACCACCCTGCTGGCCCTGGTCATGGCCCTGCCCGACCCAGCTGCCGCGACGCCCCGGGTGCTCGGGGTGGACGAGTTCGCCCTGCGAAAGGGGAAGAACAACTACGGCACCGTACTGGTCGATTGCGAGACCCGCGCCCCGGTCGACCTGCTGCCCGAGCGGGAGGCTGCCACCTTCGCGGCCTGGCTCACCGAACATCCCGGCGTGGAGATCGTGTGCCGTGACCGTGGCGGTACGTATGCGGACGGCGCCCGCGCCGGCGCCCCCGACGCGGTCCAAGTCGCCGATTTGTGGCATGTCTGGCACAACCTCGCCGAGGCCGTCAAACGCCTGGTCAGCCAGCACAGTGCGTGCCTACACGATCCGGATCCCGCTCCGGGGACGGCGCCAGAGGTCCTGCACTCGCCCCTATCGAAGGGGAGCCGGCTGGCTACCCGGGTCGAGCAGCACCACACGGCCGTGCACAACCTGCTCGACCAGGGCATGAGCGTCCGCGCCGTCGCCCACCACCTGGGCCTGGCCCGCAACACCGTCCGGCGCTATGCCCGCTCCGCCACCTGGCAGGAACTCACCATCGGGCGCTGGCAGAACCTGCCCAGCACCCTGGACCCCTACAAGCCCTACCTGCACCAGCGTTGGCGTGAAGGCCACACCGTCGCGGTGAAGCTGCACGCCGAACTGCGCGAACGCGGTTTCACCGGCTCCTACTCCGTCGTGCGCAACTACCTCCAACTATTCCGCCGCACTCCTGACGACCCACCCCCGCCGCGGCCCCCAGGGGTTCGGAAGGTAACCGGATGGATCACCCGCAACCCTGACCGCGTGAGCGATGAGGACCGGCAGAAACTCAAGGCCATCCTGGCCCGGTGCCCCGAGTTGGAGGCAGCCACCGGCCACGTCCGCTCCTTCGCCGCGATGATGGCCATCCGCAGCGCCGACCGGCTGCCCCAGTGGATCGCCGACGCGCGGGCCGACGAAACCCGCGGACTGCGCACCTTCGCCGACGGCCTGATGAAGGACTTCGACGCGGTCGTCCTCGGACTGAGCACACAGTGGAGCTCGGGCTGCGTCGAGGGCAGAGTTACAGACATCAAGTTCCTGAAGCGGCAGATGGCGGGCCGCGCCGGCCACCCCTTACTCCGCAAGCGCGTCCTGCTCGTGGCCGCCGACCGCCGACAACACAGAGTCACGACCACAGCGGCCTCATGATCGGCTTCACGGAAATCTTGGCTGAGCCCTGAATCGGACCCTCTGACGGCGGATCAAAACTGACCCACTTCGTGGTCTTTCGACCAACCTGATCTTGATCGAAGGTCAGGAGAAGAGGTTGATTTCCGTGGAGGACTGGGCAGAGATCCGCAGGCTGCGCCGGGCGGAACAGATGCCGATCCGGGCGATCGCGAGGCAGCTGGGCATCTCGAGGAACACCGTGAAGCGGGCCCTGGCCACCAACCGTCCGCCGGTCTACTCCCGGCCTCCGAAGGGCTCTGCGGTCGACGCGGTCGAGCCGCAGATCCGGGAGCTGTTGAAGCAGACCCCGACGATGCCAGCGACCGTGATCGCCGAACGGATCGGCTGGGAGCGTGGGATGACCGTCCTCAAAGAACGCGTGCGCGAGCTGCGGCCCGCCTATCTGCCCGTCGATCCGGTCTCGCGCACGACGTATCAGCCCGGCGAGCTGGCCCAGTGCGACCTGTGGTTCCCGCCCCTCGACATCGCGCTCGGATACGGTCAGTCCGGCCGGGGATGGTCTCGGGTTACTCGCGGATCATCGCCGCGCGCATGCTGCCCACCCGCACCACCGGCGACACCCTCGGTCTGCTGCTGGGGGTGATGGTCACCGCCGCGGACACGGCGACCGCGGACCAGGCGATGGAACGGACGATGCCCCGATCCAGAGACAACTCCGATGCGACGGGACAGTCTCGTAGGCCACATGCCGATCGCGGTGCGGAGCCCCGATGCCCGAACCGGGGACAGGGTCGTCCGGGCGCAAGGGCTCCGGCCGGGTCCGCCCCGACGGGTACATCGCCGAGGTGACGACAGCTGAGGGGGCGCCGCCTACGGTTCGACGATGTGCCGCAGATAGACGTGCGGGTCGGCGAGATAGCGGCGCCAGTGATCCACGACGCCGAGCTCCCGCCAGGCGACCCTGCGTATGCCGTGCTCGCCGACCTCGACGATGTCCGCGCTGGGCAGGCGATCACCAACGGCGAGTGCGTGGCACAGATGACCTGGCCGCCCTCCTTGGCCAACCGGTCGATGTGCCCGATCAGTTCGAGGCACGAAGAGAAGGAGAGCGCCGCCTCCGGCTCGTCGAGAACATAGAGCCCGGCGTGCAGGAACTTCCCGCGCATCGAGCAGCGTCCCGAATTCGACCCGAGAACACGGACATGCGCACCTTCTCCATCAGCGCGTCCGACTACGCGACGCTGGTATTGCTGAGCCCCTTCGTCCGGGCGGCGGCCGCCGAAGCCCCAGGCGTGACGATTCACGTCCTCCCCAGATCGAGAGATCCACGGCAACTGCTGCACACCGACGAGGCCGATCTCGTGATCGAACCAAGGGAGCTCCTCGGCGACACCGACTTCCCGTCGTATCCACTGTTCGGCGACCAATGGCTGTGCGCGGTCGACGCCGCCAATCCGGTCGGCTCGGCGCAGCAGATAACGCTGGACGAATACCTGCGTCTCCCGCACCTCGTGTACAGCATCGGACCGGACTGGCAACTCGACTTCGCCGAGCAGCACCTCGCCCAGCTCGGCATCCCACGTCGGATCGAGTTCACTGTGGAGAGTTTTCTCCTCGTGCCCTTCCTGATCCGAGGAACATCTCTGGCCAGCCTCGTCCTCGAGCGGGCGGCTCGTCAGCTCGCCGCCGCGGCAACCGGCATCCGGCTCCTGCCACCGCCGCTCCCCCTGCCCGACATCCACGAGACGATGTACTGGCATCCCCGTCATACGACCGACCCGGCACACCGCTGGCTTCGCGAACGCTTGCTCGCCTCCGCGAGCGACCTCGGCGGCATGAACGGACTTCTTTCGGACGGAACCTGACTGCAATAGGCGGCTTGCTTAAGTTGACACACCTCGAGGCCGCAGGGAAATGATCACTGCCTGCCGACGAGGCGGCGCCACCTGATTCGGGAATGCGACGAAGAATCCGCCGGTGCGAATGTTTGGACAGGCGACGACTGTTACGAGGCCCATCGGAAGTACAAGAGCGGATATGCTCTGGGCCGGAGCGCGGGACACCCGAGCGAGGGATGGGGGATGCAGATCAAGCCACGCCAGCACCTGCTTGATATATGGCAGGCGGTGTCACGCCATTCGTTTGAGAGCGGTGAATGGGACTGGGGTGAAGGGGGAGGCCTCAGCAGTGTCGCCGACGCCGAGCGGCTGTTGTGCCTGATGTATCCGGCCACGGAGATCGCCGCATTCCGGCTGGACGACCCGGACACCATAGAACGCGACGTGCAGACCGCGCTGAAGGATGTCGGCGGCCGGACGGAGATCCCGGCGAAGCTGGTGCGCATCCTCGCCGAGTTCATGGACATCTATACCGCCGAGGACGAGGGGCCCAGCTTCGCGGGCGGTCATTACTTCGATGCGTGCGACCCCGGCGAGGAACTCACCGAGGAACAGCGCCGGCTGGGCGTCGTCGACTCGTTCTCGATGTCGATCACTCTGTGCCTGGCCATCCTCGGCTTTCTCAAGGTCTACACGGGCAGGACCCGGCGCGCCGAGGTGCGTGCCCTCATCGAGAAGCTCAGGACCGCCACCGAGACCCGGCTCACCGCCGCCATGGTGAGCCTGCTGCGCTCCTTCACCGTCAACGTCTTCGATCCCGACGATCCGCAGGGCCGCACCCTGTGCGACGTCCTTGGTCAGGGGCAGGTCTCCCGGCGCGTCGTGGTGGAGCGATTCCAGCGACGTTTCAGAGCACTGCGCGCCACCATCGACGAGCGCCTCGTGTTCGGCGTCGACATCGCCGACCGCCTTACGGACCAGAACCAGCTCTTCGAGTGCGGGTGGGCTTGGACCCTGGTGAAGGACTCTCCGCCGGTCGAGACCACGGAGCCCATCGGCCGGCAGCCCGCCGGCGTCGCCTGGCCGGTCCCGTACCTCTACTTCACCGTCGTCGCCCTCGACGGCATCCAGGACCTGTTCTCCGAACGCGCACTCACCCTCGGCTTGCTGACCCCCGAGCAGCAACGGCTCGCCGAGGCGTTACGCCTGCGGTGGGAGATCACTCAGCAGTACTGGTCCGGCATCGCCCGGTTCGGCGACGTCTGGCCGCTGGAGGACATCCCCTGGCGCACGACCGGGCAGAGCACGGAGTCCGCGTACTTCTCGCTGTCGGTCGCCTCCATCCTGGTCCACGACCTGCTCCGCCGCCGCGCCACCGACGAGGACCTCACCCGTACCGTCGCGGTGATGGAACGGCTCGCCGAGCGCAGCCGGATCACCAGCCGGATGACGGAAGAGGACACGGCGATCGTCCTACATGCCCCGGGCGTGCGACTGGCGCTCCAGGGCAGCGGCGACACCGGCCCCCCGATGCAGTGGACGATGGCCGACTTCTCCGCCCAGTTGCTCAAGCGGAGCATCCAACTCTGCGCACTGTCACGGAACGTGTCCTCGCACGACCGGCTGCTGAGACTCGCCGAGCGCATCTTCGCCCACGTGTGGGAGCGGCGGATCCACTACGGCAAGGGCGCCGGCCTGTGGGACGACGTCCAGGCCGTCTACCCAAGCGCGCCGGCCATGGAGCGGCCACCGTCCTGGAGCTTCACCGAACGCGTCGTCGAATGCATGGTGGCCGGCCGCCGGCTCTACGGCCAGCCGCCGCTCCACAGCACCGAACTAGTCGGCAGTGCCTCCTCGCTACTCAGCGAGGCGACCCACCTGCTCGGCAAGGAACTCCTCGAACCCACCTCGGGCCAGGACACCTCCCGCAGCCTCGCGCTCAAGTCCGTCGAGGCCGGACTCGCCCGGGCACGCGAGGTCCTCGACCGGCAGCCCGGCACCGCGATGGCACTCATCCTGGGAGTCCTGGCCGAGCTCGACAGCCTGGCGCGGGGCAGGCGCGCCGCCTCCCGGGGAGAGTGAACGGTGCTCGTCTTCGCCGCTTCGGACAAGGGCGGCACCGGCCGCTCGGTCACCAGCGCCAACATCGCCTTCCGCCGTGCCCTGGCCGGGGATGACGTCTGCTACCTGGACTTCGACTTCGGCTCGCCCACTGCCGCGGCGGTCTTCGACGTACCGAGCGTCATGGGCGGCATCGGCCAGGGCGGCCTCCACTCCTACCTCCAGGGGCAGGCGCACGAGCCGGTCCGGCTCGACGTCTGGGCGCACACCGAGCACCGGGCACTGCGCCACCGGCCCGTCGGCTCCGGCCATCTCGTGCTCTTCCCCGGCGACCGCAGCGGCGGCGAGTTCGCCGTCGGCAACGACTCAGTGATCCGCTGCATCGACCTCTTCCTGCGGCTCCACAGCGAGTTCGACGTGGTGCTGGTCGACCTCAGTGCCGGCCGCAGCTATGCCGTCGACCTGGCGCTCGAGGTCACCGCGCGGCCCGAGCTGCACGGCGTCGGAGCCCGGTGGCTGATCCATCACCGCTGGACCCGGCAGCATGTGATCGCCGCCTCCGGGTTCGCCTTCGGCCCACGCGGCATCCTCAGCGGCGGCGTCGCCCGCGGTCACGACGTCGAGGAACTGCGCGGCAGCATGCGCTTCGTACGGGCAGCCGTGCCCGACCCCGAGACGCCGCCGTGGTCCTTGGCGCCGCCCGCCCAGTCCGCGTGGATGCGCACGTGCGACCAGGAGCTCCACCGGCTCGCCGCCGACCGCGGCGTCGGCTACAGCGCGATGCTCGGCTCCGTACCGCTCGAACCCGTGCTGCAGTGGCGCGAACAGCTCATCACCGACGAGGACGTGCTCTCCAGCCAGGTCGCTGGACCGGAGACGCTGAAGGCGTTCCAGGACCTGGCCGGGAAGCTCACCGACGACGACGCCTGGGGGATGCCGTGACCGAAACCGGAACTGGCGCCGTCTTCCGGGAGACGACCGCCGAGCCGCGCACCCAGGCGGTGCCGCTCGCCCATGTGTCACTGGAACTCGGCCACCTCTCCATGGAGGACTTCGAGGCCGGTCCGGAACGGCTGCGCGAGCACTTCGCCCGGGTCCGGCCCTGGGCCGACACGGCGCGCACGGTCGCCGCCGCCGGCGGGCGCAGGCCCCGGGTGAGCACCTGCTTCCTGGTGGACGAATACTGCACCCCCTCCGCCACCCCCGCCGCGCTCCTTCCCGTCCTGCTCGCCGAGGCCGAACGGGCCGGCCTCGTCATCGACTACCTGGCCCGCGAGTCCGGCTGCGCCGTCGCGGACGGCGTCCCCGTCGCCGAAGGGGTCGAGGCACGCCTCGTCGAGTCGCCGCCCCCTGGCAGTGACGGCTCCCGGCCCCCGGTCGGCCAGACCGGCTGGCTCGCCAACGGCCGCCGCACCCCGGGCACGCGGACCGTGGCGGCGATGGCCGACGCCGCCGACTGGCAGCCGCCAGCCGAGACCACCGCCCGGCGGCACTCGGTCTTCCTCGACGCCGAGCTCTGGGACGAGCCCGGTGGCCGGCGAGTCTGGTCGTGCTCGTTCCTGGCCGCCGTCTGGCAGCTGGCCAGGCTCGGCCTGCTGCGGCACTTCGGCGAACCCGTTCTCCAGCCCGTGCCGTGGACGGCCGACGAGGACTTCCCGGACGACTGGGACGCGCTGCCGCCCGTGATCCGGCTCAACCCCTCCGCTGCGCCCTTCTCCGCCTACCGCACCTGCTCCGTCCTGCCGTCCCGGCTCCTGCCGGTCGAACATGCGGTGCGGGTCGTCCTCGATCAGGTGGACGTCGAGCCACACGCTCTTGCTCAAGTCTCCGAGCGCGCCCTCGGCGAGGGCCTTCCGGTACCCGAGGAGATCCCCGACCGCATCTCCTACGTCTTCCACGAGGGGCCCTGACATGGCCGGGCCCGCCGACACCGGTGAGCGCACCGAGCAGAGCCCGGAGCCGGTGCTGGTCTTCGGCGAGGTGCACACCTGCCTGCTGCAGCACGGCCAGGCACTGACCGGGCGCGGCGCCGCCGACCTGTTGCGGCTGCGGGCAGACGAGCGGGTCCGGCTCTCCGAGCGACCCAACCTGTACGTCCGGTCGCCCGACGTGCCGACCGGCGTGGACTGCCATCTGCCCTCCGCCTCCGGCGCCAAGGTCCGCGCCGTCGGCACCGTCACCGCCCGCGCCACGCTCACCGAGGGCCGCTTGCTCCAGGCCGGCGCCGACTGCACGGTCACCGCCGACGGCCCCGGCCGGCGCCGCCGCTGGGGCCACTACCTGGCCTGCCCCGGCGTCGTCGAGCCGTTCGGCACGCTTTCCGAGCGGGACGTCGCCGACGGCTGTCTCGGCGACGGCCGCCGCCCCGGTGACCTCGACCTGGGAGCGATCGCCGACCGTACGCTCACCCGGGTGCTGCGGGACCGGGCACTCGACAAGCAACCGCCTTTCAAGTCTCAGGTCACCCGGCTGCGTTGGGTGGCGCTACGGGCCGCTGACGGCGAGGGTCCCTCCCTGGAGCAGTTCACCCTCGCCGGGAACGGACTGCGGACGGCGGAGCTACGGCTACCGGCGGGCATCCCCGCAGCCGCCGCCGCGGGGCTCTGCCATGACCTCGCCCTGCACGACTGGCTGCTCACGACCCTCGTCAGGATGGTCGAGCGCAGCCGGCTCGGCTCGACCGACGGGCGGGACGCGCTGACGGCGCTGCGCCCCGCCGTCGACCACCTGATGCACCTGTGGATGCCGGCAGCGCGCGTGGACCAGCCCCTCCGCCCGCTGTGGGAGGCGTTGGAGCGCGAACCCGGATTCACCAGGCAGTGGCAGATCCTGGTGCAAAGGATCAGGGACCAACTGGCCCTGCAGGCCGCCGCCCACCTGCAGCCCTGACCGCCCACCGACGGGCGCGGGCCCTACTTTCGGGTGCGGGCGCGCACCATCCCTCCGGAGGAGATCACGACACATGGCTGGACCGTCGAACACGCCTGGTGCCGCTGCAATTTCCGCTCCGCACCGCCCGCCGATTCTGCTCAGGACACTGAACGCCGTGCTGGTCGGGGGAGTCGGCTATCTGCTCACCAGCCTCACCGAACAGCCCGGAGTCTGGAAGCTGACCGTCTCGATCCTTGTGGGCGGCGCGGCGCTGATCGTCCCGCTCATGACCGGCTTCGCGAGCCGGCTGGCCTCGGTCGAGGAGGCGCTCGCCACGCACGACTCCGAGATGAAGGAGCTGGTAGTCGACAGCCTTGCCCGCGTCAACGAGGTCACCGAGCTCTTCGAGCTGGTCGATCGTTCGGCGTTGCCGCGGGACGAGGTGACTCGGCTGGTCCGCAGTGCGACGACCGCCGGGACGGTCGCCCCGGCGATCGTGCAGGACTTCGTCCGCGTGGAGGTCATGCGGCTCACCGCACTGATGGAGAACCTCGGCCTGGAGGTCGTCGACCGGGAGGGAGAGGACCACGACTGGATCATGGCGCTCACCGGTTGCGCCGCCCTGACCATCGACGCCACCAGCACCTGGGCCGACCGGGACCTCTGGGGGAGCGAACTCGGCGCTCGGTACCTGCGCGCGCAGCACGACGCGATCGAACGTGGTGTGCGGATCCGGAGGCTGTTCATCATCGAGGAACCGGAGCACGACACCCCAGAACTGAGCCAGCTCCGCGACGACCAGCAGAGCATCGGCATAGAGGTGCGGGTGCTGGCGCTCTCCGGACTGTCGCCCATCGCCCGGATCACCGGGATCGACGACTTTATTGTCTTCGACGAGTCGCTCTCCTACGAGATCGGCTCCGACCTGCGCGGAGTCTCTGCCAGGACGGTCATCGACCTGCGCTCCCACCGGGTCGCCCATCGGGTCCAGCAGTTCAGGACACTCTGGGAGGCCGGCCAGTAGCGCCGGCAGCGGCGCCGGCCGCCCTGCCCGCAGCGCGAGGACTTCGGCCAGCCCTGCGGGCTGTGAAGGACGGCGGCCCGGCGCCAGGCCCGGTGCACACTTGGGGACATGCAGCACGGACAGGTGCGACATGCGGTCGAGGGGGACCTGGCGGCTATCGCGGCCCTGGAGGCGCGCGCGTTCCCCGGCCTCAGCTATCCGTACTTCGCACTGCGCCAGCTGTTCGACGTCCATGGCCACCACATGCTGGTCACCGCCAGCGCCGGGGGGCTGTACGGCTACGTGCTCCTGGCCGGCGACGGCAACGGCCGGTCGTGGCTCCTTGCGCTCGCGGTCGATCGCACCCACCGGCAGCAGGGTCACGGGCGCCGCCTGCTTGACGCCGTGCTGGGCCTCGCGGACGACAGGGAACTCGGCGCGGTCTGGCTGAGCGTGGCGCCGGACAACCACCCCGCTCTGCGGCTGTACCAGGCGGCGGGCTTCTGCCTCGCCGAGCGGCGCCGCGACTACCTTGGGCCGGGCCAGGACCGCCTGGTGATGGTCCGTCAGGTACCCCGCCGGACCCCTTAGCCCGCGCCTGCCGTCACCCGGCAGGCAGCCGGGCCGTCACAGCCGAGCACAATGCCCTCGCCCGGGCGTCGGTGTAGCCCTGCAGTATGCCGACCGCCTCACGCCGGTGCGACGCGGCGGCGGACGGATCGCCGGTCCGGTCCAGGGCAGCCGCCAGGTTCTCCAGCGCGCCTGCGACCCGCCAGTCGTCGCCGAGCTCCTGGAACTCCGTCACGGCGAGGCGGTGGAACTGCACGGCTTCCTGCGGCCGGTCCAGCGCCTGGTAGGCCAGCCCGGTTATGTCGAGCGCCGTCCCCTCCATCGCCTGGTCACCCAGGAGCCGGCCGATCGACGCGGCTCGCTGAAGCGCGGCCAGTCCGTCCTCGGCCCGGCCTGCCGCAAGGCAGATCCGCCCGAGTTCGGTCTCGCACTGCCCTTGGTAGATGACGTTGCGGGTCTCGTACGCCATGTGCAGGGCCTGGCCGATGTGCCGGTCCGCGTCGGCCAGGAGGCCCGTTTCCCGGTCGATCGTCGCCTCGACCCACAGGCATTCCGAGCGGGCTCCGGGGCTCTCGCCCTCGCGCAGCTCCCGGAGCGTGGCCGCCACGCACTCGCGGGCCTCACTGTGGGAACCCGCGTCGAGCAGCGCCTCGGCCCGCCCGATGAGTCCCCATACGATCCACAGACGCAGCCGCAGCCGCCGGGCGATGACCAGCGCTTCCTGGTACGACTGCAGGGCTTCGTCGAGCCGGCGCCCCAGCCGCAGCGCGTGCCCCAGCATGACCAGCGCGGCGATCGTCTGCCACGCGTCGTCGACCTGACGGGCGGCGGCCAGCGCGGCACGGCTGTGCTCAACGGCCTCCGCGACACGGTGCGCCTGCCGGTGCGCGATGCTCATGCCGAGGAGAGTGACGGCCTGGCCGAGCAGGTCCTCGGACCGCCGGGCGGCCAGCAGCGCCTGGCCGGCCATCGGCAGCCAGCCCTGCACGGGATGCCGGTCCAGGAAGGGCGTACGCAACAGGGCCGGCAGCTTCCACGCCACCTCATGGAGGCCGGCCTCGGCCGCCGCCCTGCTGACCGCCACCAGGTTGTCGGTCTCCACGGTGAACCAGGCCATGGCCCGTTCGTAGTCCGAGACGTCCGCAAGCCCCGGCAGGTCGGCCCGCGCAGGATGCACATGCCAGTCGTCGGCGTACTGCGCGTCGTGCACCTCGGCAGCCGCCGCCATCGCCTCCAGGTACCACTCGCACAGCCGCCGCACCGCGGCTTCGCGGCCTTCCGGCGTCTCGTCGTTCACCGCCTGCTCGAAGGCGAAGGCCCTGAGCAGGTCGTGGAATTGGAAGCGGTCGTAGGCGGACGCGGAGATCAGATGCGTGCCGGCCAGGGAGTCGAGCAGCCGCCGCGCGGTGACGGTGGAGACGCCTGCCAGGGCCGCCGCGGCATGCACCGAGAAGTCCGGCCCGGGGTGCAGGCCCAGCAGCCGGAACATGCGGGCGGCCTCGCCGCCCAAGGCCCGGTAGGACCAGGCGAACACGGTGTGCACCGCGTCGCCGTCGTCTTCCTCGTCCGCCGACAGCGCTATCCAGAGGGAGGACTCGTCCTGCAGATCGCTGATCAGCTCGCTGAGCGGCATGTGCGGCCTGGCCGCCGCCCGCTCGGCCGCGATGCGCAGCGCCAGGGGAAGACGCGCGCACAGACGGGCGAGCTGGATCAGTTCCGGCTCGGGGTCGGGGCCGCGGTGCCCCCGGGTGCTGTCCCGTAACAACCGTACGGCCTCGTCCTCGGCGAGGACGTCGAGGTCCAGCCGGTGCGCGCCGTCCCGGGCCACCAGCCCGGACAGCCGGTCACGACTGGTCACCAGCACCATGCAGGAAGCGGTCCCGGGCAGCAGCAGGCGCACTTGGCGTACGGCCGCGGCGTTGTCCAGCACGATGAGCATGCGCCGCCCGGCCAGCAGGGACCGGTAGAGCGCAGCCTTGTCCTCGGGGTCGTCGGGGATCGCTCCCGGAGCGACCCCCAGCGCGCGCAGGAAGCGCTCAAGCGCCTGATCGGCGGTGACGGGCGGTCCCGCGTCGTAGCCCCGGAGATTGACGTGGAGCTGGCCGTCGGGGAATCGGTCCTTGACCCGGTGCGCCCAGTGCGTCGCCAGGGAGGTCTTGCCGACGCCGGCGGTGCCGGCGATCGTCGAGATCACGACGGTCTGCGATCCCTCGGCGCCGCGGGCCAGGATGTCGTCGAGGCTGTCGAGCGCCGTCTGCCTGCCGACGAATCCCCTCACGTCTGCGGGGAGTTGCCGTGGGCTCGGCCCCAGCGCACGGTTCGCGTGGTGGAAGTGGATCCCGCCGGTGACGTCGCGTGCCTGGACCACGTCCCAGGCGTTCCCGGACAACTCGGAGCGCGTCGTCCCGGATCGGTCGGGACTGCGTTCGTCCCGCCCTTCGGTGCCCCCCATCGGCACGGCCTCCTGGTCGCAAGCAGCTGACCACCGCCCATGCGGCGTCCTCCTCCCAGTCAACCAGCTGAAGCGTCCATCAGCGGGTGTATGCACCGCATTTGACGTGCCGTCGATCTGGCCGTGATCCGGGCGAGTCCCTAATCTGGAGCGGTGGCTGTCTCAGCGGATCCTGAGGTTGTCGTTGTCGGGTACGGGGTGGCGGGGCTGACCACCGCACTGGTGCTGTCGGAGGCGGGACGGGCGGTCACCGTCGTCTCCGACCGCGCACCCCAGCGTACGACCTCGGCGGTGGCCGGGGCCCTGTGGGGGCCCTACGTCTTCGACGACCCCAGGGTGCTGGACTGGAGCCTGCACAGCCTGCCGGACCTGACGGCGATCGCCGCCAACCCGCGGTCCGGCGTCCGCATCGTCCAGGGGATCGAGGCCTCGCACGAGCCGGCAGAGTCTCCCGCCTGGCTGCGTTCGGTGAGCGGGTTCGCCACCTGCCGCCCGTCCGAACTGCCGTCCGGGTTCGGCTGGGGGTGGACCTACCGGGCGCCGATCTTCGACATGCCCGTCTACCTCGACTACTTGATGGACCGTCTGGTCGCGTCCGGGGCCACCGTCCGACTGCTGGACGGCCCGCTGCGCGACCTGGACCAGGCGCTGGACATCGCTCCGGTGGTGGTCAACTGCACCGGACTGGGGGCCAGGGACCTGGTGGGCGACCGGGAAGTGGCGCCGAGCTGGGGCCAGTTGGTGATCACGGAGAATCCCGGCATCGAAGGATTCTTCTCCGACTTCCCCGAGAGCGAGGACCCCACCTACTGGATCGCACACCCCGACCACGTCGTCCTGGGCGGGATGGTCAGGCACGGCAGAGGCGACCTACGGCCGGACCCGGAAGCCGCCGAGCGGATCGTAGCGCGCTGTGCCGCCGTCCTGCCCGCACTCGGCCGCGCCCGGGTCAGGGAACTCCGGGTCGGACTACGGCCGGTGCGGCCGCGCATACGACTGGAACGCGGCACCCACCACGGCGCTCCCGTGGTGCACAACTACGGTCACGGAGGCTCGGGCGTTACGCTGTCGTGGGGTTGCGCGCGGCAGGTTCAGTCCCTGATCGGCTGACGAGAGGAATGCGCGTGTCCCCGTCCCCGTCCCCGTCCCTGTCCCTGCCCCTGGACGCCGAGCGCTACCACCCGGACCCGCGAGAACCCGTGGACCGCTGGTTCCAGACAGCGAGCGCCTCCAACGTCCGCACGACGATGGCGGTCATCACCGACCTCGTGGGCCCGTCGTGTAGCGCCGTCGTCGATCCCTTCGCCGGCGGGGGCAGTTCGGCGACGGCGGCCCGGCTGATGAACCTGCCGTTCTTCGGGATCGAGATCGACCCTGTCCTCGCCTGCGTCAGCCTGGCGAAGAGCCGGGCCACCGTCCGCCATGCCCGGATGCTCCGGCGACTGCCGCCGATCCACGACCTCAAGAGCCTGCTGTCGGTACTGGCGATGCTCCCCGCGTGCGGCAGCGTCGACGAGGTGACCGTCGCATCCTGCCTGGCCGTCGTGCTGGCACTACGGGCCTCGCGCGGTACTCCGCTCGGATACGAGGAGGTCACCGGCGATCTCGCGCGCCACCGGCCCCCCGCTGCCACCAGCCGGCTGGTGTGCGCGGACGCAACAGCCCCGGCCGGCTGGCGCGACCTGCCGGTTTTGAAGGAGGGCGCCGTGCTGTACACCTCGCCGCAGTTCGGACGGCGGTCGCCGCTGCTGGGCGCCCCGCCACGGCTGACCGCATCGGCTCGCGACGTTCTCGCCGCCGCCCAGGCCGACCACGGGCGGGAGGCAGCCCCGCAGGATTCGGGCTTCGCCGCAACCACCGCGGCCATGCTGCGTCAGGCGGCCGCGATCATTCGGCGTGCGACGGTGGTCATCGAGCACGAGCCCGACGACGACGGACACGACGCGACAGAGGAGGCCCTGGAACAGATCGCCGCGGCGCTGCCAGGACGGGTACACGACGCACGGGTCATCGTCTGCGGACAGTTCACCTGGCGCGGGCCGCTGTCCCTCATCGCCTTCGATCTGCGGTGAGGATGCGAAACGTCCTCGACCGTCAGCGGTTCGCCTCGCTCCCGGCCGAGGCGATGACGGCGGCCAGAGGCCCCATGCCACAGGAGGGCACATGAACGAGCAGCTCATCGTCCTGGTGACCGGAACGGCCGTGGTGCCACCAGAGGCTCGCCGCCTGATCGCCGACCGTGGGTTTGCACTGCGGGAGGTCACCGACGACCACGTGGGCGCCAACGACCTGCATGCGGCGCTCGATGGCGTCTCCGGGTACCTGATCGGCGGATACGAGGAGCCGGAGCCTGCCCATTTCGAACGAGCCGCGGCCCTGGAAGCCGTCGCGTTCGTCGGCACCGACTTCCGGAGCTACGTGCCCGGCTGGCGCACGGCGTACGACTTGGGGATAGCTCTCGCGAACACACCGGGCGAGAACGCGGCCTCGGTCGCGGAGTTCACCGTCCTGCTCGCGCTCACCCTGGCCCGCCCGTTCACCGACGCCATTGCGAGAACCCCGCACTCCCCGGCCGACCCGAACTCCGCGGTGTCGCCTCCCGAGGGCCGCGAACTGGGCGGTCGCACCCTGGGAGTAGTCGGAGCAGGCAGGATCGGGGCACGCGTCGCCACGATCGCCCAGGGACTGGGCATGAACGTGCTGTACACGTCCCCGCGGCGCAACCAGGCGCTCGAGGCCGCCACGGGCATCGCGTACACCGACCTCGACGGCCTCCTTTCCCGGTCCGACGTGATCAGCCTGCACCGCCCGGGGCCCACCGCGGACGAACCGCCGATGCTCGGCAGACGGGAACTGGCGATCTGCAAGGACGGCGCCCTGCTGGTGAACACGGGCCATCACGATCTCGTCGATCCCGTGGCGCTCGCCTGGGCCGTCGAGCACAGAAACCTCCGGGCCGCCGTGGACGGCCTCGGATCCGGCGACGCCTGGGCCGCGCTCACGGCGCTCGGCCCGCAACGCTTCCTGTCCGTCCCCCAGATGGGCTTCCTCACCCGGGACGCGGGCCTGCGCGCCGGCCTGCGCGCCGCCAGCGCAGTGTGCGACGTGCTGTCAGGGACCGGCTCTCCCGACGTCACTAACCCCGACTTCCGCGAACGGCGTGCAGCCGTGCAGCGCGGCGGCGGCGAATAGTGCCAGGGAGCCGAGACGGGCGGAGTTGCCGGACTCAGCAGGGCGCGAACGGCTTCGTCTGGTGGGGGAGGGCGGCCTCCGCGCCGGCGGGACCCCGCGGCAGAGACCTGGCATACGTCCTGTGCAGCCACCGGTCGTGGCCGTCCCAGCGCGGCGTGAACGCCGTGCGACCGTGCACGACGCGAGCGTTGTCCAGGATCAGCAGGTCACCCGGGCGCATCCGTACCGTGTCGGTGACCTCGTCCAGCGCCTCGGACAGCGCCTGCAGGGCTCGACGGGCCGAAGGGTCACCGGGCTCCAGCAGATCGCGGTCGAAGGCGAGCCGAGGATCAGCGGGAACACCGTCGACGACCAGCACGTGCGCCTGCGGACTCGATCCGTCCGTGTGACGGAAGGCCAGGTCCGTGCCGCATGCCATACGGCGCTCGCGCAGGATCTTCCGCTCGGCGGCCCCGAGCAGCGGCAGCGCGGCCCGGGCGGCCGCCACGGTCGTCCCGGCAGCGCCGTCGTGGTCCGCGCGCGAGCACGCGAGCAGCAGGAAATCAGGCCGCCACCGGTGGTACAGCATTTCCGAGTGCAGGGACAGCGCAGTGGTCGAGCTCTGTGCCGACAGCGGATGGGCATCCGGCGACGGATAGATGTCCTGAAGCAGACTGCCCGAGTGCAGCTCGCGGTAAGCGGTGGGCACGCCCATTGCCGTGCATATCGCCAAGAGCCAGCCTTCCATGGCAAGCAGCGGGCGCTCGACCGGGGCGGGCCTGCTGTCAGGCGTACTCGGCAGCGCGCCGGGTACGCAGGGAAGATCCGTCACGTGAAGATAGCCATGGCCGTCCTGCCCCGTTCTCAGCGCCTTCAGGCGCTCCAGAAGCGGGCCTGGCAGCTTGGCGGCCACCTTGGCTGCGGCGTGGACGAACGCCGCGACATCGTGACGCGGCACTGCGGGCAACGCCACGAGCAGGTCATCGAGCCCGTCGTGCCATTCCCCGCACGACATGTGTACGGAACGCCCTGTACCCATGGCCCGTCACTCGGCTCCCCACGGCACCAGGGAGTCGTAGAACCGGCAGCGCGCGTCGAGCGCCGCGCTGACGCCGTACTCGATGTCCGCCCTGTTCGAGGGGACTTCCGCCGCGGCGTCGATCAGCGACTCGAGGAGTTCGGTGTGCCGTGTGTCGGCTTTCATGTTCTCGGTGAAGTACGAGAGGTCGGCCGCCGGGAAACGGGACCGGACGGCGGCTTCCAGCGGGCGGAATTCGGCGAGCGACAGATACTCGTTCGCGTAACAGAAGGCTCCCACGCCTCGCCAGGCGCTCGACGTCGTGAGTTCGCGCTGCGTCTTGAGGAACGCAAGCGTCCCGTCGGTCGCAGGGCAGTCGAGTCGGTCCCTGTCGACTCCCATCGACTCGAGCAGGTTGTCGAGCAGCACGGCGTGGGCCTGGTCGGGATCTCCCTCACCGAACTCCTCCCACAGGTTCTCGGCGAGCACCGTCCTCATGCGGAAGTCATCGGCGCACGAGATCAATAGACCGATGGACCGGGGAAAGGCGTACGACACGTGGCGTTCCTGAAGCCCCCAGGCGACGAGATGCTCGGGATCGGCCCTGCCGGAGGCCACCGACACGAGGAACGGGTGGCGAAGCACCCTGTGCTGGTCCACGAAGCTCCGCAGATGTTGCGATGTTGCGCACATGGCGTCCACCTCCGCAGTATCCAATCGGCTCAGCCTTGCGTCGGCGGCGTCTCCGCCCCGGGGGCGGGTGGTGGGGGAGGCGGAGCGGGGGTGTTGAAGGTCAGACCGGAGAAGTCCCGCCCTTGCACTACGGGCCCGTACTGGGTGCCGCCACTGACCGTGCTGTGGACGTCGCCGTCGCCGGTTCGCACAAACTTCGCCTGTTCATGCCACTGCCGCAGGTCGGAGGAGAACCCCGGGTCCACCGCGGCGCGCGCCGCCAATGCGGTGCTCAACGCCCATGCACGCGCCGTATCCCCGGGTTCGTCCTGAAGCCGGATCAGCTCCGCCTCTCCGGTGCTGACAGCCGCAGCCTGCGCAGATGCGTCGTCGCCGTGCCCGAACGGGCGGCGAACCAGCGAGGTGAGCCCCACCCACGCCTGGTGACCGAGCGCACCGGCGGCGCCTCCAGCTAGTTGCGCGAGCAACGCCGCCGACACCGGATCCATGCCCCCACCGCCCTCGGAGCGTCCTGCCCGACCAGGACTGGACACGTTACCGGCCCGGCGATGCCTCACGGGAGGCAAGTGCGGAATTGGCGCATACTGCGTCCACTCACCAGCCGCACCGCGCAGCGGACCTGCTTGTCCGGGTCGAGCACTGCATCCCCGGAGGGGCGCCGCATATATCCCATCGGCAGGGCGAAGCCCAGCTCGCCGTCTTCCTGCTGGACGTCGTGCAGGCGCATGTCGGGGGTGCCATCGGCTCCTTGGCCCAGAGCGCGTATCAGCAGTGACCGCTGGGGGTGGGAGGCGGCTTCTTCCGGGCTACTGAGGGGCCCTTCGTCGACCATCGACTGCACCATGGTGTGGTCGTGGGTGATCTGGAACAGCGCTGACGGAGCCACGCGTGGATGGACGGTCGAACCTTGGGCTGCGGAGCTGTTAGCCCCGCAAGTCCCCTGTTCCGCCCGGGGGCGCCTCCCGGACACGAAGGAGGGTGCACCGCTGTTCATGCCGTTGTGAGATCTTGCGAATTTTCGGCAGCGGCCGGTGATGCGCTGTCAGCATGTACCGCTCGGCGCGTCCATTCACGCGATCTGACCTGCGAGGTTGCGGGCCGGTGCCCTTGAATGGGTTCCGCGGCGCTGCTACGGGCCGCGTTTTCGCGGCCGCTTGAACCGGCCCCGTACCGCTGCTACGAGAAGGGCAGCCGCCCGTCATACACCGAGGCGGGCAAAGCCGCGCAAGTCCCGAACGCGCGCTCTGGTACGGCACCCAGGCCGGCCGTCGGCACGAGCACCCCCGAGTCCTCGAGCGAGTCGAACGCCCACGCGCCGGCCGTCACGGTGCGGGTTGTACGGGCGGGCCTGAATTCCGGATAAGCTCCCCATGTCCGAGCTGCATGCTGGGTGCGGTCGTTGTCGCCCATACGTTGATCGCGTGACAGCCCGCCGCCCCCTTGGCATTGGCCCTCAGGACGCGCACAGCATCCGCGCCGCCCAGGCCGACCTTCTCGACGCACTCCCCGGAGTCCGTCTCCCCGACCTTGACGAGCTGCGGGCCCGTGGAGTGCTCGACGCCCACCCGGTGACGTTGCCGAGCGAGCGGCGAACCCTTGGAGCCGGCGGCCGCGCGATCGGCGATTCGCCCGACCTTTCAGCCTGACGCGTCCTCAGCACGCCGCGCTGAGGGCCGATAGGGCTGCTCCGGCGTCACGGTTATGCCCATAGCGATGACGCCGAACGGCCCCTCGAATGAGGGGCCGTTCTTGGTGTGTCGCGCCGCCGGGACTACCTGAACGACGTCGCAGCGGACGTAAGCCCTGGCATCCACTGGGACTCGGGCCCCTGCAGCGCCTTCAGTCGCCGCCAAGTGAATACCCACACGTCCAAGTTGTTTTCCCGGATCCCGCAGGCGTACAAGTACGCCACGAACCGGTCGTACTTGGGCAGGTCTTCCGAGTTGAGCATGGCCCCGATGCTGCTCTTACTCAGGCGGCTCCGGCCGCGGTCCGCCAGTGCCCGCAGCGACGGCGAGCCCGCCCAGATTCGGACGGCACGCAAAGCCTCGACGAACTGGGCTGGCGTGGCCACCGTCAGCGGGTCCGGCTGTCCGAACTGCGGCAGGGGAATGTCGCTGCGGAACGTGATCGAGGCTTGGCGTTGCCCTCGCCCCGCGACCGCTCGATCCAAGAGTTCCAGGATCCGAACAATGTCGTCAGGTGCACTATCCAGAGCCGCCAGGAACCTCAGGAGGGGCTCGCGCCGAGGGAGCGCACTGCCCGATAGCCACCCGTGGACCGATGAGGCGCTCAACTGGGCGCGGTCCGCCAGTGTCCGCAGCGACGGCGAGCCCTGCTTAGCTCGCAGTTCGGCGAGAGCTTGCGCCAGCGTGGATGCCGCCGGCATGTCGTTGATTCTCTGGATCGTTGCCACCGCGGTCACCGCCGCCCTCGGTGCTGCGGCCGCCCGAAGAAGCGGACGAGGGATCGCAGCGGTCGCGCGAGCGCGGTGGACGT
This sequence comes from Streptomyces sp. NPDC048275, assembly GCF_040652275.1. Lineage (NCBI taxonomy): Bacteria > Bacillati > Actinomycetota > Actinomycetes > Kitasatosporales > Streptomycetaceae > Streptomyces > Streptomyces sp. NPDC048275. Next base: position 82,368 of record NZ_JBEZLR010000025.1, on the reverse strand, counting down.
CTTGTCGGCGACTCCGATGAGAAGCGCGGCCCAGAGGGCCCCGGCTACTTCCACGGCGTGGCCGTGGACCCAGAGTTCGCCAAGCGCGGTGATCGAGACCGTGAGCGCGACGGCGGTGCCCAGAATCCGACCGAAGCCGAAGGGACGATAGGCGGGGGGACGCACGACGCATCCGTTCCCCGTCAGAGTGGCAGGCCAGAGAGCCCAACCGCCCTGCGTGTAGAGCCACAGCATGAAGAGACCTCCGTGAGGTTCGTCCTAGCCCGGACGTTAAGAAGGGGTTTCGCAGACCCCTGGGGCAGCACCGCGCGGCCCTGTTTCGAGCATGGCGTCACAGTGATACGAGGAGCAACTTCCGTTTTCATGAGGAGAGTTGGAGCCGACGATCACGAACTGTTCAGTCGGTCAGCAGCTCCGAGCCGCAGCGCAGGGCATGGAGGACTCGCCTACCTCTGCTGCCGCTCCAACACTGTCCAGGAGTGTCCGAGAACGTCCTTGAATGCTGTTGACGTAGTCCTGATCGACGGCAGGAAAACTGCCTGTCAGAGCCCACTTGGACAGTGACGACCAATCTGACTGTCCAACACTGTCCTGACCCGTCCCAGAGCGTCCGTGCTGGCTGGCCAGCCAGCCAGCTGATGTGGATAGTAGATGTTGAGACCAGTCCGCCTAGCCCGGACGATTTCGCTCAGGTCCCTGTTCGCAGCAGGAACCTGACATGTGCCCGAGGTCACATGCGCATACGGCGTCGCCCGCATCCTCGATGCGGGCCTTCGTCGTTTCAGGACCTATTGCTTCACGGAAGGGCGACGCGAGACCCCGGCACCAGGGAGTCCCGCCCCGCAGCCAGCTCAGGTACGTATTTGTAGATCGTGGTCCGGGAGACGCCCAGCAGCTTGGCGATGGACGCGATGGTGTTCTCGGGATCGGTTGTTGAACGAGATCACTGCAGCAGGGTGTGGAGCAGGCCGACGACGGCCAGGCCCACGAGGCGGAGAAGCAGGGCGGTTGGGGCAAGGGTTCCAAGGTGATGCGCCGCTACCGCGAGGACGACGACGGCTTCACCGAGAACGCCCTGCACGGCGTCCTGCAGGACGAGGCGCCGACATCTCAGCCGAGACCGACGGCATCGGTTGTCCCTCGTGCTGAAGGTCTGCGATTCCGCTTATCGCTCGGTGGCTTGATCGAGCCGTCTTCCGCGATCGCCAAGAGCAAGATCAAAAGTGATGACACCTCAACCGCCACCACCGGCAGAGTGACGAACGTCACACCCTCCTTGGCGCCTCTCATCAGCGCGTTCGGGGCGATTGATGGTCACTGCCGCAGTCACCCGCGTCAGACTCTCTCCGCTCTCAACGTTGCGGCAACGCCGCGGGCCCAGGGAGCGGTGGAGCCTGATTGCTCTCCTCCGCTTCGAGAGGGTGGGAGTCCACGGCCCATCGGCGCCGAAGACCGATCACTCACCCAACTGTGCTCTCGTGAGCAAGCCGAGCCCGCTGCGACACTGGCCCTACCCGAAGGCCACGCCTCCCACAAATGCACACCAGTCCCGCTGAAATGACAGCCCGTCGACCGGAGGAACACCCCCGAGACTCCATGGACCTCTCTCGGGCGGGGCCTCTGATGTTGCTCGGACGTCGGTACTGTCGCGGGTTCTTCCTGGTGGACTTCCTGACGCTTCCTGCCTGGACTTCCCACTCTTCTATTGGAGTTCGCGGGTTTCCTGCCGTACGCCTCCAGGACTTCCAGCCCTTCCCAGACCGGGTTGACCGTGCTTCACCCGCAGTCGGCCCCGGCCAACGGCTCCTGCTTCGGGTTCACCCGCAGTCGGCCCCGGCCAACGGCTCCTGCTTCGGGTTCAGCCGCAGTCGGCCCCGGCCAACGGCTCCTGCTTCGGGTTCAGCCGCAGCC
>NZ_JBEZLR010000025.1:79708-80360 GCF_040652275.1 Streptomyces sp. NPDC048275 | reverse complement strand
GCCGCTTCGGGTTCAACGGCTCCTGCTTCGGGTTCAGCCGCAGCCGCTTCGGGTTCAACGGCTCCTGCTTCGGGTTCAGCCGCAGCCGCTTCGGGTTCAACGGCTCCTGCTTCGGGTTCAGCCGCAGCCGCTTCGGGTACACCGGCTCCTGCTTCGGGTTCAGCCGCAGCCGCTTCGCCGGCGGCCCCGGCACTGTTCCTCCGTACCCGTATGTCTTCCGTCCTGGGCCGGTCTACCGCCCGCGGTCTCGGTCTCACGCGGTCCACCGCAGATCTACCGGTCTCGCTCTACCGGTCTCACGCGGTCTACCGCCCGCGGTCTCACGTGCACCCCCGCGGTCTCGGTCTCACGTGCACCCCCGTGGAGGCGTTCACGCGCACCCCGCCGAGGGACCATCACTGCAGGTCGTTTCCCATATGCCCCCACCCCCAAAATCCAGTTCCCATAAGGGCAAGCGCCTCCTCGCGGACACGTTCACGGACGTCCTCGCTACAGCCCTAACGGGCGGGCAGTCTCACCTGCCTGATGAGACCGGTAGAGCGAGACCGGTAGATCTGCGGTGGACCGCGTGAGACCGAGACCGCGGGCGGTAGACCGGCCCAGGACGGAAGACGTACGGGTACGGAGGAACAGTGCCGGGGCCGCCGGCGAT
>NZ_JBEZLR010000025.1:52912-79609 GCF_040652275.1 Streptomyces sp. NPDC048275 | reverse complement strand
AGCGGCTGCGGGTGCACCTGAAGCAGGAGCCGGTGTACCCGAAGCGGCTGCGGGTGCACCTGAAGCAGGAGCCGGTGTACCCGAAGCGGCTGCGGGTGCACCTGAAGCAGGAGCCGGTGTACCCGAAGCGGCTGCGGCTGAACCCGAAGCAGGAGCCGTTGAACCCGAAGCAGGAGCCGTTGGCCGGGGCCGACTGCGGGTGAAGCACGGTCAACCCGGTGGCTGGACCGGGGTGAAGCACGGTCAACCCGGTCTGGGAAGGGCTGGAGGTCCTGGAGGCGTACGGCAGGAAGCCCGCGAACTCCAATAGAAGAGTGGGAAGTCCAGGCAGGAAGCGTCAGGAAGAATGCGAATTTTGATTGCGGTTATTTCAATTCGATTTTCAGCAGCTTTGATTTGCCGAACGGCCATTTGACACGCCTGAAAACACCTATTGGAGCTTTTCGTTTTGAGTGTCGCCGTGTATCCTGGCGTTGGTTCGTCAAACTTGCGGACCGATTAGGTCCAAAAATGAGTCGGGCCCCACGCCTCTGACTAGCCGAGATCGTGGGGCCCCCGGTTCCGGACCTGGATGGGCTCGACCGCGCGCACGGTCGGGCCCATCTGTGCTGCTAGAGCAGCTGCCAGAGCTTGTACACCCAGTACACGGCCTGGCTGGCTCGTGCGATCAGAGTGAGTGCCTGTACGGCTAACTGGCTCTTGGTCCGGACCGGCTTGGACTCCTCAGCGGGGACCTTGCCGGACACCGAATCACCTCCCTTCACCGGTAGACCAGCTGATATCCACCGGGAGTTGTAGGGGGGTGATGTTTTGACACTAGCAGAACTCTGCGCGCATAAAGGAGCGTTGCGGGTACGGCGACGATCACCACTCGCGTCGAGTTCGCTGTGGGTGGCATCGAGAGATAGGTGATGCGGATCCGCCATGCTTACGGAATTGTTCCCAAGCCCGGGTTCCGCTTCCGCTCCCTTTTCTCTTCCGGGGCCGCCGATACGAGTCCGGGGCCTATGTCGAGGACCCGTAGCGCCGCGTCCGCGTGACCTCCCCTGGCGATGCCGCCGTGGGCCTCTAACCGTTCAAGATCCTTGCCAAGGGCTCCAAGGTCATGCGCCGCTACCGCGAGGACGACGACGGGTTCCGCGAGAACGCGCTGCACGGCGTGCTGTAGCCCCCAACCCCCAACCCCTGTGATTCACAGGTGTCCTTGACCTGCGCGTCTCGGAAGGCCTTCCGGTCTGCGCAGGTCAAGGACTCCTTCAATCCGAAGGTCCGGACCCGCCTACCCGCCGACTGTTACCGCGTCGAGCGCGGCCTCGGCCCCGTCTGTGGGGCGCCTGAGCTCCGTAATCCTCCGTGGCCTGCAGTGTGCGCGTCCGCAGGTACTTCGGGCTGGAAAGACGGCCAGCGGCGGAGGGGGGTCGGTGGCCGACCAGTCGGGGACTGTACCGGTACGCCGTGGCCCGGACCGTACCCCCGCCGTCGCGGATGTACGCGCGTGAGGCGACCGCACCGCCGGCCGTGGCCGAGGGGGAGCTGCTGCTGCCGCGCGTCACGCGGGGGCAACGCGTTCTCCTCGTCAGCCCAGAACTGGCCGACGTCCTCAGCACGATCATCGCCCGCGTCCGTGACCCTCGAACAAGCGCGATCCCGATGCTGCCCAACTACGACGTCGCGGAGAAGATCTGGAACCCGCCGATGCCGCTGCTGTTCCAGTGGACATACGGAGGCCAGCGCACACCGGTGTCCCGCCAACTGATCCGCAACGGTCTCAACGAGGTCCTGGAACGAACCGGGCTCACCGACTCCGCGGGCCAGCCCCTCGACTTCGCCCCGCACGACTTCCGAAGGATCTTCATCACCGACGCGATCCGCAGCGGCCTGCCGCCCCACATTGCGCAGGTCCTCGCAGGTCACTCCGACATCAACACCACGATGGGCTACAACGCCATCTACCCGGCGGACGCCATCGAAGCCCACCGCGCGTTCATCGCCCGCCGTCGATCGCTTCGTCCCAGCGAGGAATACCGGACCCCGACGAACGAGGAGTGGGACGCCTTCCTCGCCCACTTCGAGAAGCGCAAGCTCTCTCTGGGAACCTGCGCTCGGGCCTTCGGAACGTCGTGCATCCACGAGCACGCTTGCGTCCGATGTTCGCTCCTCCGGCCCGAGCCGTCCCAGCGAGACCGTCTGACCGAGATCCGCGACAACCTGATCGACCGGATCACCGAAGCTCAGCGCGAAGGCTGGCTCGGAGAGGTCGAGGGCCTGGAGATCAGCCTGGCCGGCGCCGAGGACAAGTTGACCCAGCTCGATGCCGCTCTCAAGCCCTCAGTCATCCACCTGGGCCTGCCCACCTTCGGCGAGATCGCCGCCCGGACCACCTGATCGGCTCCGCCACGCGACTGGCGGAGCCGCTCAAGGTTGACGACGCGCGAGGATGATCCCTCCCAGCTTGCTCTCGGCAGAGGTGAGAGTCTTGTGCGTCTCGACGGCGAAGCCAGCTTCGTTAAGCCACGCAATCGTCTGGTCATGCTGCCGACGATGGACATAGACCTTCATCGGGTGCCCGCCATAGCCCTCAGTCTTCAACCGCGACTCATCGCCGACATGGAAGCTGAGCAGCAACGGCCCACCGGGCCGAAGCACTCGACGGAAATGCGCAAGAACCGAGCTGATCTCGTCGTCAGGAATGTGGATCAGTGAGTACCAGGCGACCAGGCCAGTCACGGAGGCGTCGGCCAAGGCGAGGTCCGTCATGGAACCGAGATCGAACCGCACACCGGGGTGTTCACGACGGGCCACATCGATCATTCCAGGTGACAGATCGATGCCGAACGCGTCCAGGCCAAGGTTCCGCAGGTGGCCTGTGATCCTGCCTGTCCCACACCCCACGTCCGCGACCAGCCCGCCGCCTTGGGCACGCACCAGGTCGGCAAACAGGGCCAAGACCGCGCGTTCTTCGGGTGTTTCGTCCAAGAGGTGACGTGTCAGCTCTGCGTAGCTTGCAGCGACCGTGTCATAAGACGTCCGCGTATCCGCCAACCAGTCATCTGCGTTCAGTCCCGTTTCCACCGACCGCAGGCTACACAAGTCATCAAGCTGCGTGACGGCTTAGTTCGGAGAAGGTTTGCTGTGCATCTCCTGCAACCGCCTGGAAGGCACGTGTAGGCGGAGTGCGCAGGTCGGGACGCACCCCGGGGACCCGTGTTTTCAGCCCTATTGGGAGGCACCGCCGGCCGGGCCGCTGCGCTGGCTGTACGGCAAGACGACTCTGGCCCACCTCGACCGAGGTGGACCAAGTGGCCATGTTCATGACGAGTCGTCGTGACGTCAGTTGTTCACGGGTTTGGGAGGCGTCCAGATCCACGGTCGGGTGATGTCCACGAGTTTCGACAGCGCTGGGCACTGCCAGGGGCCGCGGTCAATCCGCTGGTCGTAGTGCCATCATCGACGGGGCACCGACAAAACATGGGCTTGAGCGGTAGCAAGCTGAGGGTCCCGCCGTCAGCAAAAGAGCCGGCACCGCGGGGCGGTACCGGCTCTCGGTGGTCTCGAGCTGCAACACGAGGCCGGGGGGTCCCTGTTCGGCTTTGGGTTGGAGTCAGCAGCAATCAGGGCAGGGCCCGCCCCTCTCGGTGCAAGCCCAGTGCGCGGATAGTTGCAGCGAGACAGATATCAACGCAACCGCGATTGGCGCACGCTTGCATCAACTCGTTCACTACCACGGGTGACTGACACTTCTGGCGATCTGGATTAAGGCGACAGAACCGCAGGTCACCGTTACGTATGCGGCAAGGCGCTGACTCTGCGTCGCATTTTTCGGCTCATGGCAACTGTTGTTGCGTTAGGGCGCGGACGCATCAACTGCCGCCGAAAGACCCTCGGGAGGCTCTGACGGCCTCTTGCGGCTGCCACCATCTTGTCCACGCGCACCACGCCGAGGGCGGCTGCAACCGCCCGCATGGTTCGCGTAGTTGGAGTCAGCAGCTGGTGTCCGGCGGTTCATGGGTCGCCGGACCCGACAGTCAGGGAGGCCCCGTGCCGAAGTCCCAGTCCGTCTCCTGCGTGGAGAACGGATCCTCGTCCCGCCGACGTCTGAGCGGTGCCGAGGCCATCGTCATCATCGTGATCATCACTGTGGCGGCGGTCCTGGCCGCGGTCGCGGGCATGACCGTGCCGGTCGTGCTGCAGGTGCTTGTGGGCGCCGGGCTGACCGCCGTCCTGGTGGTCGGCCTAGTCACCGGAGCGCCGGTCCGAGGGCTGCGGGCCGCACTGCATGCCCTGCTGGCTCCGGCTGCGTGAGGTGACGGTCGTGTGCCGTCCCGAGAAGCCGATCACCACCAGCAACAACGCGCTGCGCGATCTCCAGGAGTGGCTGCGCGACCAACGGGACCGCACCGGGCAGGGCTACCGGGCACTGTCGGTGCGGGCCGGCTGCCACGCCACCACGCTGCAGCGGGCCGCTTCCAGCGAGAACGTGCCCAAGCTGCAGACGGTGCTCAACTACGCCCGGGCGTGCGATGCCTCGCCCGACGAAGCGCGGCGCCTGTGGAAGCGGGCCCGGTATGAAGAGAGCCGCCTGGCACGGGGCGGCCGCAGCCAGCCTGCCCCGCGTCCGGAGTTCATTCGCGACTTCGTCGACCTGGGTGCCGCCCTGGTCGACCTGTACGAGAAAGCCGGCTCCCCGGCGCTGCGCACCATGGAGCAACGAGCCGGCGGGTATGGCGCCTTGCCGCGCAGCACCGCGCACCGCATCGTGAACAAGCAGGCGATGCCGCACAACCTTCCGCAGTTCCAGGCGTACCTGCGGGCGTGTGAGGTGCCGGAGGCGGACTGGCCGCACTGGGAGACGGCCTGGACACGTGCATGGCGACACGAGAAGCAGGACGACTTCGCTTCCCTTGGCACCTTCGGCCTCGGGTCGTCGATGACCCAGGACCCGTGGTTCGATACGCCGGAAACGATCAGGCGGGAGACAGCGGAGATCCTGGCGATCACGAAGCAGTACGACCAGGACCTCGAAGAGGATGGGGAGCTCTACGTGAATCGGGCCAGCCTGCTGCGCCGGGTGGGCCAGGTGACGCAGCATCGTGATCCGGCCCGGCGCCTTCGGCAGCGGAAGGGGCGGGTGCAGCGGCACCCGTCCGAGCGGCCCGTTCAGGGACAGCTGACCTTCCCCGTCGGCGAGCCGGCGCCAAAGGCGGACGCCCTCTTCTAGGCGTTCGAAGCAGCGCCGAACGGCGTGGAGCCCCGGACCGTACCGGTCTTCGGGGCTCCCATCGTGCGCGCAATACTGGTGCCGAGAAGGTCGAGGATCCTTCCCGTTGAGGACTTCACCGAGCAGAAGAAGAACCTCACCACACCCCCCGCCGAGGGCTCGCCACGTCCTCCCGCCTGAAGGGCCACGACCAGATCGTCATCGCCAAACAGGGCGGCTGGGCCCCGCACTCCAAGGTGCTCGCCGGTTACCTCGAAGTCGTCGACCAGTGGGAGGACAACGCCCTGCTCGGCGTGCTGTAGGGAAGTGCCTGATCCGGCGGACGAGGAACGCTGGAACGAAAACCGGCGCCTGCGGGAGGAGACTCTCCCGCAGGCGCGGCACGACACAAAGGGGGCCTGTGAGCGCTATAGGTCCGACTCTGCGGGCGGGAGCTCGGTCTCGCTGCGGTTGTGCAGCCAGTTCAGCAGCCGGAAGCCGCGCTCGCTCTGCTCAGAGTTTCCCCACAGTGCGGCTGAGAACGCTGCGACGGTGAGCGCCACAATGGTGCTGAGCACGACCGTCTGCGGGCCGGTGAGTGGCTGGGGCTGGCTTGGGGTGTCCATCGGTGTCCGTCGGTGTCCTTCGTTGTCGAGTGGTCCAGGTCATCCAGCGTAGGAGCCGCTCGAGGCGGGCCGTGTAGATATCCGGTAGAACGCCCCTTGCTGGGTAGGGGCGTTGCGGATGTGCGACATCCCCACCCGCAGCCCGAACGTTCCGTCATGCCTGCCGTAGAAGAGGGCGTAGCGCTCTGGGCCCGGTGGGGGGTGGCGGCAGTGGGTCACAGGTCGGGCGGGGACGCCCCGGAGGGCCTGGCGGACGGCGAAGGAGCGCGAAGCGTACGCCAACGACCAGGACGACCCGCGTGCCCTGATCGCGGTGTCCGCGGCGAGCAACCGGTCCAAGTCCGACCAGGACCCGAGCGCATGGCTCCGTACGAGGGCTACCGCTGCCAGTACGTCACCGACTGGGTCGCGGACAAGACCCGCTACCAACTGGCCGTTGACCCGAGCGAGGAAGCCGCGCTCTCCGAGACGCTCAGCCGCTGCCCGAATGAGCCCGTCACGATCACGCTTGCCCGGTAGCCGCGCTCGCGCGGTGGCGGGGACGGGCCGCGGAGGGGCAACGCGAAGCCCCGGCTGGACGGGGGTGGCCAGCCGGGGCGGAAGGTGGTGACGTGCGGAGGGCGGTCGCCTCGCGGCGGAAGGCTCCATGGGGCTTCAGCCGGACGATCGTCCCCATGGGCTGTAGGTGAGGCCCGGGGACACTGTCCCCTCCGCAGCCACGTGTAGATGAACGGTCAACCGTCGTGGGTTGTTCCCTGCCTGTCCCGGCTGTCGCTGTGAGCTGCGGAACACCTCGTGTGGAAAGCCCAGTTGATGTGGCCGGCGATGAGGGCGGCGTTCCGGCAAGATCTACTACAGGATTCGGAAGCGTAAGCGGTGGCGAGAGTCCCTCGGTCTGCTCGAGTCCCTGCGCTCGCGCCCTGGGGGCCGACGTCGTCCAGCCACGGATGGCATGGGGTTCGGTAGGGGACCTGGAATGGGGCTGTGGTGGGACTGCGCGGCCCCGTCACTGGGGGCCCAGCTGCATTGCGCACGGGCCTCCGGCTGGTGCGCAAGGTCAGCGGCGCCAGCGACGGGGAAGGAACCGGCGCCAGTTCCACCGCCGCCGCGTCACAGCGTGGCGCGCAGGAGCCGAGGGCGCGGGCTTTGAAGCCGGCGGCACCGGGCTGTGGACTGCCTGGATTTCTGGGGTCGGCTTGGGTGTTGTGCAGCGTCGGCGGCCGCCAGTGTCGTGGCGGAACCGCGGCGTGAAGGGGGAGTCGGGGGTGGCCGGGGCTTCAAAGATCAGTGCTGCTCCGCAGGAGCAGCAGCGGTAGCGGCCGTCGGCCTTGCCGCGCGGCAGTCGGCTGACTACGTCGGGCTGGTGGCGCAGGTCGATGACGCCGCCGTCGACGGTGTCGACCGCGAGTTGGCCCGGGCTCGGCAGTTTGCGGGCCCGGCTGCCGGCTCGTGTGTGGCCGGTCGGGTGAGCCAGTTGGAGGTGGGGCGGCTGGCCGGTGGCGGGACGGTGAGACGGAGCAGGCGAGGCGGGGGTGGACGGCATGAGGGGGCAGCTCCAGGGGTTCGCGTTCGGGTGGCTGTGAGGACCGAATGCTTCTGGTCAGGAGGTTTGCGCCCTGGTGTGTGTCCGGCGCCTTGTCCGTAGCCTTCGACGAGGTGAACTCCGGACAAGGGGCCCTTTGTCCGGGACACGGCCGGACAATTCCGGGGGGACGCGATGGCGGGCCGGAACAGGCGTGGGCGGGCGTGGGGGGAGCTGCAGGCTCAGACGCAGCAGGCCAGGGAGCTGGCCGAGTTCCTCAGAAGGCTGGTGGACCAGCACGGGTTCACGGTGCGGCGACTGCAGGAAGTCATGTCGTACGGGAAATCAACGATCAGCAGCAACCTCAACGGGAAGGTGCCGCAGGAGCAGTTCGTGCTGGACCTGGTCGAGGCCGTGGTCTACGAACCCCGCATGAAGCAGCACGTTCTCGCCGAAGCCCGCCGATTATGGAAGGCCGCCGACAAACCTCCAGCGCCGACGGGCGTGGCCGCCAGCCCGACGTCGGCGCTGGCGCTGGCGCACAAGGCCAACGAGCAGCTGGTCACGGTCTACGAGCGCAACCGGGAGCTGGAGCGTGAGCGCACCGGCTCCCACCAGCTGGTGCTGGTCCTGGTGCGCCTGGTGGGCCATCTGCAGGATCAGGTCGACGAGCTCGGCCACCGCCCGGACGCGGCCGTGGAACTGGATGCCGTCCACGAGCAGTTGCGCGTCGCTAAGCAGGAACTGGAGCGCGCCCGCCGGGCCCGCGAAGAAGCCGAGCTGCTGGCCGACCGCGCCCAGCAGCGGGCCACCGCCCTCGAGGAGGAACTCGCCCGGGCTCGCCAGGTGATGCCGCAGAACGACGTGTCCGTCGCGGTGGACTTTGCCGCCGCGCAGCTGCCGGCGGAGCTGCAGGAGGAGTCCGTCCTCGCCGACGTCGACCGGGCACTGCGCACCGCCGAAGGCTTCCTGCAGGAAGGCGCCGAGCGCCGAGCGCAGATCGCCGACGGCATCGGCCGGCCTCGCCCGGGCAGCGGCACGGTGGGGGAAGGCTGGCAGGTCGTGGCGCTGTTGGTCGGCCGCACCCTGGGCGTGGTGCTGATGATGGTCGGCGCCGCGATCCACTACGGGCTGAGCACCTGGGTCACCAAGAGGGACGTCGTGCTCGGCTTCCCCGACCTGTTGGTGCTCTTCGGCATTGCCCTGCTGGTCGACCCATGGGACATCGTCTGGAACACCCTGCGGCCGTTGTTCCTGCGCCTCACGACCGACAGCGAGGAACCGGTGGTGTGGGACCTGACCATCCCCGACGTCCTCACCCGCGCGCTGCGGGTGCCGTGGGGCGCGGCCGCCGCCGCGGCGACCGCCCTGAGCCTGGCCACCATCTACTGGTGGCCGATGTGGGTCCTCATCGCCACCATCCCGGCCGCCCTCGCCACCATGGCCTACGCCATCGCCGGACGGAACCGGCACATCGTCCAGCTGGTGGCGCCGGTGTTCACCGGCATCGCTCAACTGCTGCCCAAGCCCCTGCCTGCTTCCACCACCGCGACCGCCGACAGCAGCCCGCCCGGTACCCGCTGACCGCCGGGATGCACGATCAGGGCCACCACGCCCGGTCAGGGTGCTGGCCGGGCATGGTGGGGGTTACCTACCGGGCGCGTGGGGAGGGCCGTGGTGGGGCCAGGATGCGGTGCCTTGGAGCGGTCATTCGCGAATCGCGGGCACCCGAAGCGGCTGGCGATCGCGTCGACCTCTTCTTATCCGATGCGGCAAACCGGGATATGACGCCGTGTCGGTCCGCTGGCTTCGGTGGGGAGGGGGAGTGCCGCGTGTGTGGTGCGAAGCAGTAGAAGTCCGTGCCGGTCGCGATGACGTTGCCGCCGAAGGGGGCCGGCCCATGACGGGCAGCAGGAGCGGGTTGGGTAGTGCGCGGGCGCACGGCTCTTGGTGGAGTTCGCGGTTGTGGCGGGGTTGTTGCTGGTCTGGGCAGTGGTGCGCGGGGTGGCTTGGGGTGGCGAACTGTGGCGAACAAATGAACGGCAAACGTGATGTCGATCACAGCACGTAGCGTGTGTGCAGGTCACACCGTCGGTCACATTCAGACCGTTGCGTTCCGTCGAAAACTTGTGTCGCTGAGTTAACGCCTGGGGGCTGCACAGCGGTGAAGGGGTGAGGGCCGCGAGTCCTCCCCCCGCTCAGCAACGGTGCGGTGCGGGGGCCGAGTTGAGCAGAAGGAGGGTCCGTGGGGCTTCACTGGGCCTGGCATGCGCTGGCTGTGGCCGGCGCATGCCGGATGACCGCAGTTGCCTTCGACGCCGCCGTACGGCGCGTCGTCCGCATCGCCTCGCTGGCTCGCGACGAGCACCGCTCCCGCGTACGCGTTTTCGCACCACCCCCCGCCCTGCCCGCCGGACTGCACCCCCATGCGGGGACCGCCGTTCCGCCGCCCACCGTGGAGGAGCAGTGACCAGTCCTGACGAGCAGGACTTCGGCGTGATCGAGCCCGCCGATCTCCCAACCGACTTCGAGGCGTTTTTCAGCCGCTACAAGAGCGAGTTCCTCCGGGTCGCCGGCGCCCGCACACGCAATCCGCACGATGCAGATGAAGTGCTCATGGATGCCGCGGTCGTGATGTACCGCAAGTGGCCGCGGATCCTGGCACATCCCAACCCGATCGCACTCGCCCACCGCATACTCGAAAGCGCCATCATCGACTTCTACCGGCGCCGCGCCCGCACCGCCGACCGGGAGGTCAGCTACGGCGAACTCACCTACGCCGACGTGCCCACCGCCGACGACCTGCTCCTGCTCCGCGGCCACGACCGCCTGGACCGCGCACTGGCCGAACTCGAACAGCGCGCACCCCTCCAGGCGAACTGCGTACGCCTCCGCTACCTCGCCGAACTCGACTTCACCGACATCGGCGCCCGCCTGGACATCACACCCAATGCCGCCCGGGCCAACGTCCACCTGGGCCTGAAGAACCTCCACCGCCTCATCGGTCTCCCGGATCCGGGGAAAGGGAAGTCCTGATGCTGGAAGATCTCCTGCGCACCGAAGCGCAGGCCCTGCACCACCAGTACGACGGCCACGACACCGACGACTTCATGCGACGCCTTGCCGTCCGCATCGCCCAGGAAGCCGCACGACCACCCCGCGTCACCCGCGCCGTCCTCGCCCCCGCGCCGCGGGCCCCCCAGCTGCCACCGCCCGCAGCCGCCCCCGCACCCACCCGTCCGGCCCAAACGAGGCCCCGCACCCGCCGCGGCCTGCGCCGCCGCCCCACCCCGATCCTCACCCAGGACCCGGCCACCACCCCCACCGCCGTCGTCGACCACGTACGCCGGCTGTGCGAGATGGTGCTGCGCTCCAACGACATCGACTCCCTCGCCGACTTCGCCGCCCACTACGACCCCAGAGGCGCCCGCACCTTCGCCTGCCTCCTCTACACCCTCGACCGACGCGAAAGTGCCCTGTACTGGTGGCGGTTCGCCGCCGGCGGGGAAGACCCGCTCGCAGCCCACCTGCTCGCCGCGCACCATGCCGCCGTCGGAGTAAGTCCCGACGCCCGGCTGTGGCGGACACAGGCCCGCATGCTGGGCTTCACCCGCGACCGCCACTTTCCCCAGCCTGTACGCCCCAGTACTCATCTCGCCGAAGGGTTCGCCCGCACCGTGCCCTGGGGCACCGCACTGAGCACCTTCATCAAGACAGCCCACCTGCCCAGGGAGCTCGCTGCCCACTGAACCAGGAGGTACCTGCCAGGAAGCGAGACCGGGTTGGTCATCCAGACGCACGGGACACGGCGGGGGAGTGGGATGAGGAACTGGGAGAGGGCGCTGTCGGTGCTGGAGGCGCTGTGCGAGCGCGGGCAGGCGGACGGGCACAGCTGGACGCTGGACTGAGGCCTCCGCCCGGTCAACCAGCGCGTGCCTCGTAGCTCGGCCCGGCCGGCGACACCACCACAGTCGGCGCCGCCGATGCGTGATGTTGCCGAGCGGCTCATTGCGGCGGGCCGGTGGCAGCCCGGATACCCGGGCATCGTCATCGTGAGCAAAAAGCGGCGCTGGACGGCCCGTCGACCGCTCCCACCCCACCCCTCTTCGCGATACAGACACATCAAGCACCCGCATTGATCGCATTCGGTATGCTCCAGGCGCTCCAATCGCACCATTGAGGGGGGAATTTCTCATGCCTACGCCTATGCGTCACGTTCTGACCGCGGCCGCTGCAGCGGGCGCGCTCGCCGTGTTGGCTGCCGGTCCGGCCCAGGCCACCGAGTACTCGTCCGCGCTGAAGGTCAAGGGCGTCCAGTACGACGCCCCGGGCTCGGACTCCAACCGGTGTTCCGGTGGCAATACCAAGGACGAGTACCTGACGATCAAGAACTACTCGCGCACCGCGACGGTGAACCTCAAGGGCTACGTCGTCAAGGACGCTGCGGGCAACAAGTTCACGTTCACCGCCCACAAGCTCGAGCCCGGCGACTACGTGAAGCTGCGCGGTGGCCGCGGCACCGACTCCGACGTCGGCAACGTCGTCTACCGCCAGAACTGCAACTTCATCTGGAACAACGACAAGGACACCATCTACCTGATCAAGCCCAACGGTTCACGGGCCGACGCGCACTCCTACACCAAGCGCGCCAACGACACGGACAGCAACGGCTACATCAACTACCACGGCTGACCGCCGGGCAGGCCGGGCCGCCCCGGAGCAGGGACGGCCCGGAGCAGGGACGGCCCGGAAGCCGTACGGGCCCCACCGCCTCCGGCAGGCGGTGGGGCCCGTCTCGTGTCCCGCCGACAGCGCAGCCACGCCCCTCGCCACCGATGTCGTCCCAGCTCCGCCCGTGATGACGCTCTTTGGAAACGGTTCTGTCAGCGATCTCGTGAATGCCAAGGTCAAGCGGGTTCTCTGACGGGAATGCCCTGGTCATGGGGGATGTCTGCTTATCGGCCGAGGGCGTGTTCTTTCCTGGGACTACTGGTGTACGGGTGGAGTCTGTGGAGGCGCTCGTGGACGGGACACTGGTCCAGCTGTCCAGCACACGCTCGTCGAGAGCGTGTCCGGAGTGCGGTGTCGCATCCCGCCGGGTCCACAGTCGTTATGGTCGGCAACTGGACGACTGTCCCGTCGCCGGCAGGCCGGTGCTGGTTCGGCTGACCGTTCGCCGGTTCTTCTGCGATACCCCAACCTGCCAACGACGGACATTCGTTGAGCAGGTCGACGGTGTGAGCGAGCCCTACCAGCGGGCCAGCTCCGGCCTGCGTTTCGTGCTTCGTTCCGTGGCAGCCGAACTGGGCGGACGGCCTGGAGCACGGCTGTGCCGGAAACTCTCGGTTCCAGCGGGCCGGATGCGGCTCCTCGGACATCTGCAGGCTCCTGCCGCTCGGGCCCGACCGAGCTCGTCCCGTCGCTGGGCGTAGCGGGCCTGTCGGCGGCCGACCGGCCACCGCCCCCGCGTATGGGGCCCTGATCGAGCACTTCCATCAGCTCACCGGAGTGCCCGTCGTCCTGAACACGTCCTTCAACGACCGCGAACCCATCGTCGAAACCCTAGCCCACGCCCTCGCCACCCTCCAGGCCTGTGACCTGGACGCGGCGTGCATCGGCCCATACCTGGTCGAACGGTCCTGACCCCCCTCTGGGGGCTGCCACACTGGAAGGCATGACGACCTCCACGCCGCCACTGAGGGAAGCCGCCCGCGCCATCGTCATGGACGCAGACGACCGCGTCCTGCTGCTGCGCTACGACGAGAACGGCGGCTTCTGGGCGACGCCCGGCGGCTCCCTGGAGCAGGGGGAGGACCACGCCACGGCAACCCTCCGTGAGCTGGGCGAAGAGCTCGGCGTCGACGAGAAGGCAGTCGAGCTCGGGCCCCAGCTCGCGGAACGCAGCAAGGACCACCTAGTCGGCGGGCACGAAGTCCGGCAAGTCGAGCGGTACTTCCTCGCCCGCGTCTCCGCTACCGACATCGACCCAGCCGGTGCGACGCAGCCCGACAACATCCGCGAGCACCGCTGGTGGACCCTGACTGGACTGCGCACCACTCAGGACACGGTCTACCCCGTAGGTCTCGCCGACCTGGTCGCGGCCGTCGCCGCAGGGCGCGCGCCGCAGCAGCCCGTCGTCCTGACCGGCTGACAACACAACCGCCGGCCGCACCGGGTACTTGCTGCCTGGGGTCGCCGCGACGGGCCGGGGCGGCTACATGCCGAAGTGACTCTCGGCTCGCATGGGGAGATCCGAGGCCAGTTCGTCGACGTCGATGTCCTCGACTCCTTCGAGGCATTCGGTGAGTTCGCCGCGAAGGGCAGTCGCCAGCGAGAAATCATCGTTGTCCACGGCGGGAAGCATTCCAGATACGGCCCCCGCGACCGGCACATTCCTGGAACGTGACCGGCGGGCTACGGCAGGCCGAAGTCCCGCTTCGGGCGTGGCGGCGGGCCGGTGGCGATCTCGGCTGGAGACCACCCGACTGAGGGAGATCACCGATGTACTCGCCTCCCCCTGACCCGGACATCGAACAGCGCATGCGTGCTCATCACGCGCGCCGCGGTCCGATCAGCAGGTGCTCGGCGAGGTCGGTTTCGTCGTCGTCGGCGAGAGCGGATCGGTGAAGGCGAGGACGAAGGCGTGCTGAGCCCCCCGTGGGCCCGTTTACCCGCGACGCCGTGCTGATCGGCGTCGTCGCGGGCCGGTTCGTATGCGGCGGCCGCGCGGTCCATGTCGCCCTGGACCCACCACATGTCGCCGAGGGAGCGGTGGTGGCGGCTTTCCCAGTCGAGGGTGCGGGCCGCCCGGAGGCGGTGGGGATGTCGCCAGCGAGGAAGAGTCCCGCTGAGACGAGGGCCGACAGCATCTTTTGTCGGCCCTCCGGCCGGTGCCCCTGTTTACTCAGCAGCCTGCGAAGGCTTGGGCGGTTGTCCCCATCTGTGTGCTGTTGGTCGGTGGGGAGCGCTGAGTTGTCTGCTCCGATGACGGGCTTGTCTCAGGACTGAGTGCGGGTCAGGAGCCGAGCCATGGCCTCCCGCAGCGTGCAGAACAGGCGGCCGCCGAGCGTGCGGTGAGCAGCTGCCTTGCGGGCATGGGCGAAGTAGTCAGCACTGCTCACGTCGCCGTTCGCCCAGCTCTTGCCGGATTCGACGAGCGTGCTCCTGGTCCGGTTCATTGCTGCCCCCGAGATCAGTTGGGAAATGTGCGTGCAGTTCTACACACCATAGGTGTGTCCCTGCGGGTATATCGGCAAACTCTCACAATGCCGTGCCATCGGGTTTAGACTGTCGAGGCTGGACGACAGGTGCTCCGGGCTGGGCGGGCACGCCCCCGGCATGTGGAATATCAGGTTTTTCGAGCTGCCTCAGGAAACCGATCAGATTAATGATGGTGTTGATGCGCTCATCGTCTTTGATTTCCCTGGGGATGTGGCCTGGCTTCTGGGCCTGCAGGACAAGGAGGCCGCGTGATGATTCCCCGGACCGGACCGGCTTGAAGAGGGCAGACTTGCAGTCATCCGCCATGTAGATCCGCTGCCGGTCGGGGTCTTTCCGGAAATCCTGGACATGACGTCCTCCCGATGACTCGTCGGTGGACTGCGCGATGGAGATCAGAAACCTCCCCTTGTCTGTCTCGCGTGAGAATTTTTCCTGCATTCCCGCTTCCTTCGCCTTATTATTGAAGGCGGAGATGTTGATGTCCGCGGCATCTTCAGAGAGCCAGTACAACGCGCTCAAGGCTCGCGGATGTACAAGCTCACCTGTGGTTTCTACAAGGCGTTGGATGATCCGGTCTCTCTCCTGATCGAACTCTTGCGGGCTTTCGAGTAGCTTTCCGATTCGCTTGGAGAGTGGCTCAATCGCGGCCTCAAAAACCGCAGATCGCTCAATCTCCGATTTGGATTTGCTCGTATGCAGGGTGAAATAGGAGGCTGCACCCGCACACAGTGCGCACGTGAAAATGTAAGCGGAGCCGATACTATTCGCGGCAAATGCCGGAATTGTTGGTACGCCGACGGCTACGGCGCTCAGGAGGGACACGCCCCATGGTTTTACTTTTTTGTTCTTGAACGGATTCTTATTGCCCAGCATGGATTCCTCCCTGAGGCTGCGAGGATGTAGTGACAGGGGAGACGGAGCCGCTCACCTTGCAGTTCCCTTCCTTGAGCGGCGCCCCCCTAATGAGTGACGGGAGGGTGTAGGGGCTTAGGGGCGTGCGCGTCCCGAAATGCGCGCCCCTGCATGTTTGTTCGAAAATGAGGCCAGAGAGATTACTGTCAACTCAAGACGTGGATTGCGGTAACCGAGGGAGCGTCATATCCGAAGGCGCTCTGGCTACTGAACTTGATTGAGTGATGTCGGGCTGTTCTCCTGACGGCTGATCGTGTGCGCCGGTAGCTCTGTGTATGTGAGGTATGCGCAGGGTGGCGGGCTGACCGATGCTGAAAGGGCCGCGCGGGAGCGGTTACGGATGCAGGCCATGGACCGCTTCGAGGCGAGGCAGAGGAACGGGGAGATCGCCACAGAACTGCGGGTGAGCGAGCGGTCCGTGGAACGGTGGCGCCGGGCCTGGCGGGAGCGAGGCGAGGCGGGACTGCTGTCGAGGGGGTCTCCGGGCAGATCCCGGCTCAGCGCGGCTCAGATCGCCAGGCTGGAGCGCGAGTTGGAGCGCGGCCCGCTCGTTCACGGATGGGCGGACCAACGGTGGACCCTGACGCGCATCAAGACGCTGATCGGCAGACTGTTCCACGTCACGTACACGGTCGAGGGCACCTGGCGGCTGTTGAAGCGGCACGGCTGGTCGTGGCAGCAGCCCGCCCGCCCGGCGGGCGATCGAGCGTGACGACGACGCGGTCGAGGTGTGGAGGAAGGAGACCTGGCCGCGGGTAAGAGCACGGCGGCGGAGCGCGGGGCCTGGATCGTCTTCGAGGACGAGGCCGGGCAGTCGATGACTCCGCCGCGTGCCAGGACCTGGGGTCGGATCGGCCAGACCCCGGTCGTGCGGGTGCGAGGCCGGGGCTCTGGGCGGGTGTCGATGGCGGGGATGACCTGCTACAAGCCAGGCGCGCGATCCAGGCTGATCTACGCGATTCGCGAATATCGGGGCCGCACGGGTGAGCCGAAGGGCTTTGGCTGGCGGGACTTCCGCGACTTGATCGTTCGTGCCCGAATCCAGTTGGGCGGCCCGATCGTGCTGGTCTGGGACAACGTCCGCCTTCACCTGACGGCGGGGATGCGGGCGTTCATCGACGCGAACGCCGAGTGGCTCACCGTGTTCCAGTTGCCGGCCTACGCGCCCGATCTCAACCCGCAGGAGGGCATCTGGTCGCTGGTCAAGCGCGATGTCGGCAACCTCGCCGCTGCCGATCTCGGTCAGATCACCCGAGCCGTGAAGCATCGCCTCAAGAAGATCCAGTACCGCCCCGAACTGGTCGATGGCTGCCTCGCCACCACCGGCCTGCTCCTGGACAGTTGACTGCCAAGGGCGAACCAGACTCACACATCCCCATCCGCGTAGTCACCCATCGCCACGTCGTCGCAGAACGTCTCCCAGAACCCGTCATGCAGGAACGCGGACTCGTCGAGAACGGAGATAAGCTCGCGAATCTCGTCCGCCGTTTTCTGCCACCTCTCCTCTTCGTCCTCCCCGTAGAACGGGAAACGCACGATCACCGCCGCGACACATCGGTGGAAAGAGGCCAGGTCTCTGTTGACGTGGCCGGCCGTCGCAGACTCGATGGTGGGGATGTGCACCACGTGGCGGGTAGCCACGTCGATGCCGATTCGCCCGAATAGGCCACTCGCTCCGAAGGCGACCACCCCACCCTCACCGATCCCACCCAGGAAGGCCACCTCACTCAGCGGCCAGTACTCGTAGCCAATCATCCCCGCTGGGACACCGATCTCCTGAAGATCTGCGGCGATCTGATCGGGCACCGCAGACGAAGAGCCCATATGGATCACGGTGTACTCAGGCTCGCGCAACTGCGGCAGGGGCTGGCTCACGGGAAGATCCTCCACCCCCACCCACTGTTCGACAACCCAGGGTGGTGGCCTTGGAAACCATGGCCGATGACCGTCGGACAGAGCCCCGACATCACTCAATCAAGTTCAGTATCCCGGGAGCCCGGTCCCTGTGGGAGGACCAGGACGCGTCACGTCGTGGCCAGCTCCGGCACGCGCCGCTGTGAACAGCACCTGCGGATCGTCCTCGGGCTGCTGCGCCTCCTCCGCCTGGCGCTGCCCGCGGCCGTACAGCATCCGCAGCGACCCGGGCTCGTCACTGCCGGCGGGCGCCGCCTGACCCAGCAGACCGGCCAGGTGCGCCCGGTCGTCGTCCTGGGGGCCAGCTGCCCGGCTCTGCTGCTGACTGAGCTGGAGGTAGCCGGGAGGGTCTCCGGGGCCATGCCGGTGTGCTGGCAGTACGCGGCGATCAGCATGGCCACGCAGTCCATCGTGTCCGCCGCGTCCGTGGCCCGGTACAGCGTCATCCGCTTCCAGTCGCGCGCTGCGCCGCCGAGCACGCGGCCACGACGTCGCGGTGGATGATCTTGTCGGTCGCCAGGAGGGACCTGGTGGTGAGGGCGCCCGCGCTGCCGGTAGAGGCCCGTCGGCGGTGGCGACCAGTGGTCGAGACCTGGCTGGCCGCATTCGGCCCCGCCCCAGAGGCGCTTGAGAAGCTCATCCTGGGCATCGCTCCGCAGCGGATCGAGACCGCCGACTGAACAGCTCCCGAGACCACTGTCAGGCGTCCGAACCGGGCCTCAGTCCAACGATCCCTCCCCGCGAGCCACACGATTGCTAAAGATCAGCCGATCAGCCCGCTGCTAACGCAACATGGAATCCGGAGTTCCAGCAGGACTCACTGCTAACGGAGCGGCTCAACCTACAGCCCGCGCGGCCGAGGAAGTCGGGGATGAGTCGCGGTAGCGATAGGGGACCGACGGCGAGGACGTCGTCGTGCTCGCTGAACACTCTTCGGTCACCCGGCCGACAAGGGAAGAAGTGCCGACCGATGTGGTCGACGGCTGCATGGGATAGGCCGTACGAAGAGCACCGCTTGGCTGCGTGGAGGTGCCAGTTGCCAGTGCCTGGTTCCCGGGAGAGGCCTGTGCGATGGGTGCTATTTTGTCCGCCAGAGGGCGGCGGCGATGCGAGTCCCGGGGAGGCCCGACGGCTTTCCAGAGGCCGTATCCACCCGGTTGACCGGTTGTGGCGAGGACTTGCGTTGTTCAGGCAGGCATGATCAGTAGTGGGGAACGTGGCGCAAGCGGGGTCGCATTCAGCAGCAGGGCAGATGACCGGGTACCTCTACCAGTGCGAACTGGCTCTGCTGGAGCTGGCACGGCGCATTTGGCTGGATGCCACCGCGGAAATCCGCATGGAGCTCCTCGACGACATTGAGTTCCTGGACCCGAACGACCACACACCGCTGGAGCTCCTGCAGTCCAAGCACCGGGAGGCAGCTGGCCCGCTAAGCGAGACTGGCAAAGACTTCTGGCGCTCTCTCGCCTCGTGGATCGACGCTCTGAAGGACCTATCTGTGTTCTCGGGCGTGACGATGCCCCTGCTGCGCCTGGTGTCGACCCAGATCGCTCCAGAGAACAGCTTTCTGCACCACCTGCGCCCCGGAACCGGAAGGAAGGTGAGCGAGGCGCTGGCACGGATGGAGGAGATCGCGCAGGACAAGGACGGTCCCGACGGCACCGCGAAGGACCGCGCCCTGTTCATGAAGCTGACCGCTGCTCAACGCCACCAACTCGTCAGCGCGATCACCGTCGATGACGGTGCCCCCGTGATGTCAGACCTCGACTCTAGTCTCGCCAAAGAACTGGGCATCACGCCAAGCGACCATGCTCAGGACGCCCTCGCCGAGATCAAGGGGTGGTGGTACGGAATGGCCGTCAGGCTGCTGGAACGCAGGAACCCGGAACGCATGCTGGCCTCCGTCAAGGCCGAACAGCTCATGTGCCGTCGCGACGAGGTGATCGGCCGGTACGCGGGGAAGGGGCTCAAGGCCACGCAGACCCTGCGCAACCTCAGCCAGGCGGAGATCGCCGGGTACGCGGACCGTCTGGTCGTGACCCAGATGCGCTGGATCGGGCTACCCGACGACGAAGTCGCCATGCACCTGCGTGACTACCACTACGCCCGGGCCCAACGCTCCGAGTGGCTGCGGACCTTCAAGGTCACCACGGAGAGACTCGAGGAGTACGAAGGCGAACTCCACTACGAGTGGGAGGCTGCCTTCCGCCGCGGTACCCGCCGCATCCGTGACGGCATGAGCGAAGAAGACCGCCAGAGCGCCGGCCAGGACATCCTGGACGCCACCATGGACAGAGTCGCGGATACGCCGCTCAGCCCAGGTAGCGTCACCCCGCCGTGGATCGGAAAAGGAACCGTTCACGACCTGTCTGACCAGGCCGATACCGCGGAAGCGGACCGGGCTCTTGGCTGGCACCCCGACTACAGCCGACTCTGCAAGGGCCGCAACGAAACGCAGGAACAGTGACGACGGACTCCCACCGCAACGTGTCCGAGGCGCAGGCGCTGTTCAACCCGGCATTCGGCGCCTACATCCTGGCCAGTGGCATCAGCGCTGCCGTGAAGAAGGCGGGGCAGCCCCTTCCTTGGCCCAGCACCTTCCTGATCCTGCCCCTGGTGCTGCCCGAGGACACCCGCAGCTCCCTGCCCACCAAGTCCACGGTCACCCTCACGGCCTGGGCGCACGACCACCCCCGCCTGCGGGCTGCCTTCGCCGAACGGGCCGCCGTTCTGACCGACTACACACGCGCCAGCCTGCGCACCGCCATGCGCCACCGCGCCGTAGACGTCACCGCCTCCGGGCTGGTGTGCCCCCGCAACCCCAAGCCGGCCTCCGCAGCCGGTGAAGAAGTCGCCGACTGCGCCCGGGCTGCGGCACTCGTCGGCCGCTGGCTTGCGGTGACCGACCCCACCCAGGCCTTCACCGCCCTCGGCGTCCGGCCCTGACCCGCCCCCGTCCAAGGAGTCCCAGAACCGCCATGCAATTGCTCGCCCTGGCCCTCTACCACCGAGACGGCAGGACACCCCCCAGGGTCCTGCGGTTCCGGCCCGGGGCGCTGAACATCCTCACTGGAGAGTCGGAGACCGGTAAGTCCGAGGTCCTCACCATCGTCGACTACTGCCTCGGTCGTAGGGCGCCCAACCTGCCCGACGACCTGATCGACCGGACCGTCGGCTGGTACGCCCTTCTGGTCGTCTTTGCCGACGGCTCCCGCATGGTCCTGGCCCGGCCCCGCCCGACGGGCGCCTCTACCCTGCACGCCTTCACCCGCACCGGTGACGGCAGCCTGGACATCCCCCAGGCTCACGAACTCGTCCACAACTCCAACGTTGCGGCCCTGCGCAGCGAACTCAGTGCCCGCCTCGGGATCGAGGACTTCCACTTCGAGCCCCCCACCGGGGCGGCACGCAACCCCTTCGACGTCTCCATTGCCCAGGCGGCCCTGCTCTGCTTCCAGAACCAGAACGAGATCGCCGACCAGACAGCGCTCTTCCACCGCCAGACCGAGTCCGGCATGGCCCAGACCCTCAAGGACACCCTGCCGTACTTCCTTGGCGCCGCCGGCCCCGAACAGGCCCTGCGTCGCCGCCGCCTCGGCGAAGCGCAGCGCGCCCAGCGTGCCGCCCAGCGAAAACTCGACGACGCCCTGCGACACCAGCAGGTCATGGACGCCAACGGCATCGCCCTGGTCCGCCTGGCGGAGACCGAAGGCCTCCTCGCCGACGTTCCCGCCGCCCCCGATCCCACCCAGGTCCTCGACCTCCTCCACCAGGCGCTGGTCACCGAACCGCAAACTGCGACACCGCTGGACCTGCGCGGCCAGCGGCAGGAACTCAACGACGAACGCCGCACCCTGCGTGAACAACTGCAGCAATATGACGATGCCCTGGCCGCAGTCGACCGCTGGAAGCAGCAGGGCCTGGCCTTCACCGGCGAACTCCACCTCCAGCTCGACCGCCTCAAGACCCTCGATCTCCTGGGCCCCGAACGCCGGCACGATACGGACGTCTGCCCCCTGTGCACCCAGCCCCTGGAGCACGCGGACCCCTCCGCACAAGACATCTCCGAGCTGACCGTCCGCCTCGCCCGCGAACTCGCCCAGGCCCAGACACTCCAGCCTGTCCGTGATGAGCACCGCCGCGCGCTCCAGGACGAACGCGATCGCGTGACCGAACGACTCAGGCTCAACGGTGCCCAGATCAGAGAACTGCTGGCGAACGACGAACGCCTGCGAAATCTGCAGGAGCAGAACCTGCGAGTTGCGCACATCCAGGGCCGGATCGCCGAAGCACTCACCCGTACCGGAACCGACAGCGACCTCTCCCGACTGAACAACGAACTCGCCTTGGCCCAGGAACACGTCGCAAACCTCGAAGAACTCGTCGCCGAGGACGACGTCACCGCTGAGACCGAACGCAGCCTCGCCGACATTGCCGTCGGCATGACCGCCTGGGCGAAGCGACTCAAACTCGGGGGAGCGGCAGAAGCCACCGAAGCAGGGATCAGTCTCAAACTGCTCAACGTCGTCCTACGACGGCCCGCGGGACGACTGCCCCTCACCCGGATCGGCAGTGCCAAGAACCACATCGGCTACCACCTCGTCGCCCACCTCGCCCTCCACACCTACCTGCGGCGCAACAACCGGCCGGTCCCCGGCTTCCTCATGCTCGACCAGCCCACCCAAGCGTTCTTCCCGGAGAAGCCCCGCGACGCCTCGACCATCCAAGACGCCGACTGGGCCACCGTCACCGCCTACTTCCAACTCCTCAACGACGTGGTCCGGCTCAACAATGGAGCCCTGCAGATCATCGTCTGCGACCACGCCAACCTGGCAGAAGGCTGGTTCCAGGACGCCATGATCGAAAACTGGCGCCCCGACAGCGACGGCAAACGCCACGCCCTCATCCCGCCGGACTGGCTCGACTAACAAATGCGGCTGGCCCTACCGCACCTGGACATGCCGTGCCCGGCCTATCCGGCACGGCGGTGGACCGCCAGTCAAGACCAGCCCCCATGACAGCTGCTGCACGCTCGGCGCTGTCTGACCACATACATGACCAGACGTGGCCTGCTTCATCAGCTCTGCCACCTTCAGCCTCCTGGCCTCTTCAGAGGCCAGAAGGCTGAACCGAAAACAGGCGCCCACCAGTTTCCGTCAGAGCTGCCTGACAGCGAACCCCGAGGTCAGTGACCGCATCCGCGCCAAGTACGGGACCAGCGCCATCAGCCCGCCTTCCTCCGCGTCTCCTGCCCCCGGATCCCGCTGCGAACCCGAGCCCGGCTCTGCGGGATCAAGGTCGGCATCGTGCAAGATCCTTTGCGGAGCTGTGCTTCCCTGTGGCTCCACCGCAGCACCCAAGACCTGAACGGCTTCCGGAGCAGGCTTTAGTTATTAACTTGGGTATCGAAAATGGGCAGTTAGAAGAATCTAGGTAGCGGGTTACCACTATGATGATGGTGGACCTGGAGGTCAGAGGATGAGTCAGTCGCCGCGAAGCGGGCGCGCCGCGGCCGTCAAGAACGTGACCGAGGCCCGCGAGGAGCTGCACGCGTTGGTGAAACTGGCCGAGGGCGCGGACGCCCGGCCGACACTGATCGACAATCGCGGCGTGCGTGCTCTGTTGGCTCCGCTGGATCGGTTCCCTGCCGCCCGGCGCCCAGACAGTAACGGGCTCCCCACGCATTCCTTGGGTTCGGCACAGAAGGAACTCGGCGATCTCATCGCGCTGGCCGCACAGGGACAGCCGCAGATCTTGAAGCGGTACGCGACCCCCGTCGCGGTCCTGCTGCCCGTCGACGGCCCGATCGGCAGCATTCCATCCGACACGGCCGCGCACCACGCGGCAACCGCAGGAGGTGCGGTGACCAGCCAACCCACTCCAAGCCGTGAACGTGGACGCAGGCTTGCCACACTCGGCGATGCCCTCGGCGACGTCCTCACCTCCGGAGCAGCCCCGGGCCTCTCGTTCGGGCTGACGAGCCTGGATGAGGCCACCGGCGGTCTGCACCCCGGCCGCCTGGTCCTCGTTGCGGCCCCCCCTCAGGTGGGCGGCAGCCTGATCGGTCTCGCAGCGGCCCGGCACACCGCACTCGTTCACAACGGCCGCGTCCTGTACGCGGCATCGGGCCCCAACCGCGCCGACATCACCCGCCGCATCATCGCCGCGGAAGCCGGCGGAAACTACGCACGTCTGAAGTCCGGGACCCTCACCCCGCACGAGCAGGAGGTCTTCGAGCAGCTCCGGCACGCGCCGCTGCTCATCGATGACGGCAGCGACCTGACCGCGGAGGCCATCGCCGAGACCGCACCGCTCTACGACGATCTGACGCTCGTCGTCGTGGACCGCCTACAGCGGGCCCACAACCCGCGCCTGCCGCTGTCCGGAGAGCACCTGCCAGCCGCCAGCCAGGTCCTGCGGGAGCTGGCCCGCACCCAGCACGTGCCCGTCCTCGTGGTCCTGGACACCGACGACCCGGCCGTCGTGAACCTGCTGGACGCGGACGTCATCCTCACCGTCACCGCGCTCCCGGACGCCCCGGAGACGACCGTGAAGGTCGCCGAACGGGATCTGGGCATCATCGGCAGCGCCCGCCTGCGCCCCGACCTCGCGCACGCCCGATTCCTCGACGCCGGTACTGCCCCCGTCGGCGGGACGAGCGCAGAGGCACCCGCACAGAGCGCGGGCAGTGCGGTGGAGCAGGAATTGGGGGAGTTGGCCGAAGCCGCGCTTCCCTACACGTCTGGCGCCCAGCAGGGGCTGCCCGCCTCCCTCACCCATGTACTGGCGGCACTGCGCACCGCACTGGCCAACGACGACCACGAGGCCCTGGCGGAGCTCAGGCCGTCACTGACCCAGGCCGTCACATCGGTCCCGCAACTGCCCGACACCGCCGAGGGCCGTCGCCTCACCACCGCGCTGCGCGCCTACAGCACCACCGCAGCCGCCAGCAGCACCGAGCAGCTTCCCGCGCGGGGCGAGCAGCAGCAGACGCCGACCGCACGCCAGGAGGCCACCGCTGCTGTCCAGCCCACCGCGGACACCGCGCAGGCCCCGGAAGACGGGGACGAGGGTGACGCGTGGGTGAAGCCGGGGGAGGAAGAGGAACCGCCCCACGCAGTCTTCCCCGCACTTAAGATCCTCAAGGACGGAACGGAGCGGTCGACATTCCACCCCATCCTGGTGATCAGGAAGGAGGACCGGGGCGGAGAACCGTGGACGATCTTCCGCGAGGTCATGGACGGCGAACCCCGCTGGGTCCATCCGGGCATCACGACCGAGAAGACAAAGGCGGGCAAGCGCGACCGGCTCATCGTGCCCGAGCAGTTCGGTACCGGCCAGCTGTGCACCATCGACCGCAACGGCTCCTACCCCTCTGCCTGCTCCGCGGTGCCGCTTGCCCCGAACAAGCTCCTGCACACCGGCCCCATGGACGAGGTCGGCAAGGACCGCGCCGGGGCGTTCCTCATCACCGTCCCCGCCTGGAACCACCCGAACATGCCGCACCCGCTGGGACGCCTCGCCGAACGGACTGATGACCAGGACCGCGTCTGGGTGACCACACCCCACGTGCGCCAGCTTCAGAAACTCATCAAGGACGGCCACATCACCGGGCCGCTCGTCGTCCACGACTCCTGGACCGGCAAGGCCAACGAGAGTCTCTTCAAGCCCTTCTACCTCAAGGCCCGCGAAGCCCGCGCCGAGCTCGTCCAGACCGGAGGCGAGCCCTACACCGAGTACAAACGCCGCCTGTCCATCGCGCTGCGCCTGCTGTGGCCCAAGGGCGAGAAGGTCAACTCACCCTTCTGGCGGCCGGACTGGCGCATGGCCATGGTCGCCGAGGCCTCCGTGCGGCACTGGAGCGTCGCCTGGCGCGCCGTCCAAGCCGGCCACACGCTCGTCGCCCTGCGCAACGTCGACGAAGCCGTGTTCTGGACCCCCGACGGCACGGCCCCCGACACCTACAAGGTCGGGACCGGATTCGGCGAGGTCAAAGTCAAGACCGGCTCCGCTGACGGTGAGAACTGATGGCCACGGGAGACACCCTCGGCGCAGCCCTCAACCAGCTGCTCCGCGACCTGGGCACCCAGCCCCTGCGACGCCTGTCCACCTACCACGCCAAGCACTGGCACGCCCAGCTGAGCCAGCTCACCCACACCCAGCGCGGCTACGAGGCCCTCGAACGCGCAGGGCTGAGTGTCCGTCCCGAGACCCTGATCAAGTGGCTGTCCGATCCGGAGTACAACGTCCGGCGCAGCTATCGCAAGGTCATCCACGCCGCGTACGAGAGCGTCGCGGTCGTGCCCGCCGGCCCCATCCCCGAAGCTTTCAAGAACGGCCAGTTCGAGATCCGGGGCCGTGTCAGGACCGGCGACGACGATCGTGACCGCGGTGTTCTCAGCGAGAGCGGGAGGGTTTCCGCGCCGCTGCGGATCGACGGGCGCAGCGGTAACTGGGTTGAGATCGAACGCAAATGGGCTGAAGGCGAACTCACCGACGATGCGTTCGAGGACGACTTCGTCGAGTACGTGATTATCGAGGACATCGGTGAGGGGACCGACGGTTGGGAGTTCCCGGGGTCCTCCTACACCGTCACCATCTGACCGCCGCTGAGCGGCGAAGGCCCGCATCGCCGACCGCCCCGTCCGTCAGGCTCACGCGGCGGCCGCCGCGCCGCAGACACCGTCAACCGCACCTAGCCGGGCCAGGCGGCCTGAGCAAGTGGTCGGCAGCGTGGGGGAGGAGCAGGTGCAACGAGTGTTGGAGGCGGCAGAGCGGATCTTCGTCTCCCTGACCGGCTGCACCGGCTACGACCGCGACCTGCCGGTGGCGGTCAGCGCGGAGTGGATCAGTGCGCGCGCGTAGTTCTCGACTGGCATGTTCGCGGCTGCGGCGTTCGCTTTGAGGGCCTGGTACCCGGCCTCTTCCAGGGGAACGCGCACACTGCGTAGGGGGGCGATGCCGAGCGACTGGGGATGGTAAGGCTGGCCCAGGTGTTCGGTCAGGAGCGCGGCTAGGAGTTCGGGGACGGGAGGGCGGGGTTTTTCGCCATGGCGTATCCACCGCCCGACGCGGGATCGGTCGACGGCGACGCTGCGGTGTCCTTCTTGTTCGGCGCGGGCGTTGATGCGGCGGGCGGTTTCGCTATTGGTCCATCTGGCCGTGGCAAGGGCGAGCGCGAGCGAGTAGTTCGGTGTGTTCATGGCATGCCGCCTGGACGGACGTTGGCGGTGAGTAGCGGCTTGCGGTGTTGCCTGCCCACCACCACGCAGAACCTGGCCTGGTCCTCCGAGAACAAGCTGGAC
>NZ_JBEZLR010000025.1:0-52902 GCF_040652275.1 Streptomyces sp. NPDC048275 | reverse complement strand
GTTGTTTCATTGGCTTGCGGCTTGGCGGGTGGTGGGGGTTTTGTTGGGGCTTGCGGTGTTGCGAATGCATTCGCAACACCGCAAGCCGTAGACCATGTTCGTGGCTGAGCGGGACCGTGGCTGTGTGTCGCCCAACAAGGCGGCATTGACTGCCAGTTGAGGCGGCGTGAGCCGTTCCCGAGGAGGCTGTTTCATGGCGGAGACCGCAGTCCCCAAGATCAAACCGAGCGTGTCGGCCGGAGATCCGGTTGACCTGAGCCGTGCGCACTGGGTCGGCATCGGCGGCACGGGCATGCTGCCGGTGGCGCGGGTGTGCGCCGAGCGCGGCTTCACTGTGTCCGGCAGCGATGTCAGGACGTCGGAGGGACTGGAAGAGCTGGCCCGGCTGGGCGTGCGGGTGCACACCGGGCACGCGGCCGGGCAGGTGCCGACGGACGCGACCGCGGTCGTGTTCACCCATGCAGTGGGCGAGGAGAACCCGGAGATCGGGGAGGCGCGGCGGCTGGGCATCCCGGTGGTGCACCGGTCGGCGGCGCTGAACGCGCTGATGGCCGGTTGTACGGCGGTCGGTGTGCTGGGGACGCACGGCAAGTCCTCCACCACGGGCATGCTGGCATTCGCTCTGAGCCGCATGGGTCAGAGTCCGTCGTACATGGTGGGCGCCGACCTCGACGGTCCGGCCAGCGGCGGCCACGCCGGCGGGGGACCGCTGTTCGTTGCCGAGGTCGACGAGTCGGACCGCACCCACATCGGTGTGAGCATGAAGGTGGCGGTGATCACGAACATCGCGCACGATCACCCGGAGAACTACGCCGCGGAACTTGACCACGTCGAGTCGTACGAGGAGTGCGTACGACTCGGGGTGCGGCCGGGCGGCACGCTGGTACTCAGTGCCGACTCGCCCGGCTGCCGCGCACTCGCCTCCCGGCTGATCCTGACGGGGGACGGCCCACGGATGGTGACCTTTGGCCTCTCGTCGTCTGCGGACTGGCGGCTGACCGAGGCGGTCAGCGCGGGCGGGCGCAGCACGGCGGTCCTGCACGGGCCGGGCGGCCTGGAGTTCGACATCGCGCTGCGCGTGCCGGGCGTCCACCAGCTGCTGAACGCCGTCGCGGCGATTGCCGCCCTGCACACGCTCGGGCAGGACTGCGATCTCGCGGTCGAGCAGCTGCGGTACTTCGAGGGCGTGCGGCGGCGGATGACCCCGGCCGTGGAGGCGGCCGGGGTGCGGGTTTTCGATTCCTACGCCCATCACCCCGACGAGGTGCGCGCGGACCTCGCGGCCGCGCGCACCCTTCTCGGTGTTCCCGGTCAGCGGGTGATCGCGGTGTTCCAGCCCTCCGATCAGTCCCGTCTTGAGGCGTTCGGCGCCGAGTTCGGGACGGCGCTGGCGGGATGCGACCGGGTGGTGCTGACCGGCAACGCCCGAGTGCACGAGGGGGCGCTGAGGGTGCTGGCCGGCTTCATCGGCCGGGCCGGGGGGATGGCCCGGTTCGTGGAGTCGAAGCGGGCTGATGCGGTGGTGTGCGCCGCGAATGAGGCGCGGCCGGGCGATGTGGTGGTGCTGATGGGAAGCGGCGACCTGGTGGAGTCGGGCCGGGTGCTGCGGGCCGCGCTGGCTGATCTGGTCGCCGCGGCGGTCTAGGCGCCCGGGGGCGTGGGGTTCGGTTGCAGCAGCGCGTCGGCGAGTTGCTGCAACTGGACCCCGCGGCTCGCTTTGACCAGGACGACGTCGCCGGACCGGAGGATGGAGCGCAGCAGGTCGAGGGCGGTCTCCTGGTCGGGCAGGTGGACGGCCTGGATTCCGGCGCTGCTCGCGGCTTGCTGGATCCATCCGGCCTCGTCTCCTCCCACCACGATGAGCTGGTCCAGGTTCAGGGCGGCAGCGTGCCGTCCGACGTCCTCGTGCGCGGTGCGCGCGTCTTCGCCGAGCTCGTTCATGCGGCCCAGGACGGCGATCGACCGCTGGTCGCGGCCACCGGTCATGGCGGCGAGCGCGTCGAGGGAGGAGCGCATCGAGTGCGGGTTGGCGTTGTAGGCGTCGTTGATGACGGTGACGCCGTCGGCCCGGGTGTTGGTCTCCATCCGCCAGCGCGACTGGGGCGTGGCCGCGGACAGGAGCTCGGCGATCTGAGTGATGTCGAGTCCTGCTTCGCGGCCGACGGCGGCCGCGGCCAGGCTGTTGTGGACCTGTACTTCGCCGACGAGCTGGAGGTGGACTCGGGCGCTGCCCTCGGGGGCGTGCAGGGTGTAGGAGGGCTGCCCGCGCTTGTCGAGGACGACGTCGGCGGCGCGCACGGTGGCCTGCTCGCCCAGGCCGTAGGTGACGACGCGAGCGTGGGTGCGGTGCGCCATGGCGAGGACGAGGGGGTCGTCGGCGTTGAGGACGGCGAGCCCGCCTGCGGGGAGGGCTTCGACGATCTCGCCCTTGGCCTGGGCGATGTTCTCGCGGCCGCCGAACTCCCCCACGTGGGCGGTGCCGACGTTAGTGACGACGCTGATGTCGGGCGGCGCGATCCGAGTGAGGTCACGGATATGCCCGATGCGGCGGGCGCCCATCTCCAACACGAGATAGTCGGTGGAGGCGTCGGCCAGGGTGATGGTCAGCGGGAGGCCGATCTCGTTGTTGAACGACTGAGGAGTGGCGACCACGTTGCCGGGCAGAACTTGGGCGATGAAGTCCTTCGTGCTCGTCTTCCCGGCTGAGCCGGTGATCGCCACAATCCGGGAGGCCGGGTCGAGGGTGTTGTGGACGAGGAAGCGGCCAAGTCGACCGAACGCAATGAGGACATCGTCGACGACGATCGCGGGGACACCGACTGGGCGCAGGACCAGGGCCGCGGTGGCACCCTTGTTGACCGCTGCCTCGGCGTAGGCGTGGCCGTCCGCGTGCTCGCCAGCGAGCGCGATGAACAGCGATCCGGGGGTTGCCTCCCGGGAGTCGAAGACCGCGGGTTGGGTGACGAGCGCCCGTGGGTCGAGGACGTCTGCGAGGCGACCGCGGACGCATTCGGTGATCTCAGCCAAGGACATGGGTTGCACGTGGTTCTCCCTGATCAGGTGGTGGGTCGGGACGCTACCGAGCGCGCGCCGCCGGTCCAGGCAGGCCGAGGCTCTACGGTGCGGCGCAGGTTGAGTGAGATGGCCCTCCCGCCGAAGAACGGCTCGAACTCCTTCATGTCCATCACCGCGGCGCGGGCCTGCGGGGTGTGCCCGCTGGGATTGCGGAAGATGATCAGGCCCTGATTGTGGCCGATGAGCAGGACGAGGTGGCCGCCGCGCCGCTGCGGTGCGTGTTCGGGGCGGCGGATCTCCTTGGAGACCGAGGCCATCACCAGCCGTCCGGCGTCGAGCTGTTCGGCCAGGCCGGTCATGTCGAGGTTCGGGTGTACCTCGCCGTCCAGACCGTGCGTGTCACGCACGTAGTCGACGAACGGCGCGTAGATCAGCCCCTTGATACCGTCCCTCTGGCGGACGTAGGCGCCGTAGCGGCGCGCGCCTGCCAGCAGTTCGAACTGGTTGAGGGCGTGTCCGTCGCGGTGTAGGAGTGCCATTTCGAGGCAGGCGATACCGCACAGGTGACGGCACCAGCGGGCGTATACAGACTGGGAGGGCGCTCCGGTGGCTGGCCAGTTCGGGTCGTTTCCCGGATCGTGATCGCCGTAGGCGATGGCGTCGATCAGGTCTGCGGTCGCGTACTGGGTGACGACCGGTACGGGAGCGTGGATGACACCGGGCTCGGGGCGGTCAGTGCAGCACAGCGGGGGCATGGGTCTCCAATCGGGGCATGGCGGTGTCCAGTAGATGACGGTAGGAGTTCCAGTCGACGTTGCCGCCGGACAGGACCACGCCCACCGGGCCGTCGGGGAGTCGGTCGAAGGCGTGGAAGAGTCCGGCGAGGGCTACCGCGCCGGAGGGTTCGGCCGCCAGCCGGTAGTGGCGCCACAGATACGCCATCGCCTCGGCTATCGCCTCCTCGGGGACGGTGACGACACCGGCGAGGAGGCGGCTGTTGATGTCGAAGGGGATGGCGGCGGGCTCGACGTGCCCGAGCCCGTCGGCGATGGTGACCGGCTGCGGAATGGAGACGCGCTGACCGGCCTGGAGGGAGCGGTGGGTGTCGTCGGCGGCGACCGGTTCCACCCCGAACACCTTGAGCTCCGTCTGGCCGGTCGCGGCGAGCGCCGTGCCCGCCGCGAGTCCGCCCCCGCCCACGGGCACGAGAATCGCCGCCAGGTCGGGGACTTCCTGGATCATCTCCCAGGCGACCGTCCCGGCTCCCGCGATGACCCATGTGTCGTCCGCGGAGGGCACGATGGTCACGTCGTGCCGGTAGGCGTATTGGTGGACCAGAGCGTCACGACGGCCAGTACGGCGGTCGTAGGTCACGACGCGGGCCCCAAGGCCATCGATCGTCTCTCTCTTCACATCGGGCACGTCCTCCGGGACGACCACGATGGCCGGCACATCGAAGAGGTGAGCGGCCCAGGCAAGGGCGAGGGCGTGATTACCGGAGGAAGCGCCGATGACCCCTCGACTCCGCTTGCCGGGATTCAGAGCGGCCAGCGCACTGTACGCGCCGCGCATCTTGAAACTTCCCGTGAGCTGCTGGTTCTCCGCCTTCACCCACACCGCGCGGCCAAGCCGCTCGTTGACAGCCGCCGAGCTGATCATGGGAGTGCGTACGGCGACACCGCGCAGGTTCTCGACGGCGCGCAGGACGTGATGGACCGTCATCGTCACAGCAGATGCCTCGTCTTCTACGCGTGCGCGCGGCGGTCAGTGCGCGCGCCGCGCAGGATGTGGGCCAGCAGCTGCTCGTGGCTGATGCCGTCGGCGAGCGCCATGCGGGCCAGATTTCCGGCGCGGGACAGTCCCGGCAGCGTGTTGACCTCCAGCCAGACGGCGTCGCCTGCGCCGGTGACGATGAAGTCCGACCGCGAGTACGAGTGGCAGTACAGAACGCGATGGGCGGCCACCGCCTGGCGCCGCAGGGACACCAGCGTCCCGGGGCTGACCCGGGCCGGACAGAAGTAGTCGCACGCGGACTCGCCGCGCTTCGCCGCGTAGGAGTAGACGCCGTTCGGCGTCTCGGCTTCCAGCGGCGGCAGCACGTGCAGCGCGCCGTGCGGGCCTTCCAGGACACCGACGCTCACCGAGCGCCCCGGGTAGAACACCTCGGCCATCAGTTCCCCGCCGGCCTTGACGTCCGAGATCGCGGCGGCGAGCGCCCCCAGGGTGATCGCCACCCGTACCCCGATGGAGCCGCCCTCACCGACCGGCTTGACGATCACCGGCAGGCCCAGCAACCGGCTGACACGGTCGGCTTCATCACCGGCATTGGCTGTGGCGTCGATCCTCGTTCCTTTGGGAACACGCACACCGGCGACCGCGACGAGGGTTTTCGCGTGGATCTTGTGCATACCGATGGCGGAGGCCAGCACTCCGGAACCGGTGTAGGCGACGCCGAGCGTCTCGAGCAGGCCCTGCAAGCGGCCGTCTTCCGCCCCACGCCCGGCGATGGCGAGGACCGCCGTCTTCACCCCGTCCAGCCCCTCAAGCAGATCCTCCCGAGCGTCGGCGAGGTCAAGGACGCGCGTCTTGACGCCCATGTCGGCGAGGGTGTCGACGACGGTGGAGCCGGACAGCAGGGCCCGGTCGCGCTCCCGTGACCACCCTCCGGTGATCACAGCGACCGGGTCGGTGACCTCGGCCGGGTCGAGCGGTGGGATATGCATAGTCATCTCCTGGTCAGGACGTCATGGATGGAACGTGCCGGGTGTGTGACCCGCCCCGCGCGGAGCCCCTCACCCAAGCGCAGGAGCTCTCCTGCCGGCCCCGGCGGTGAAGTGAGCGAAATCATCCAGGTCGCACACAGCGAACTGCGCCCAAGGACTGATGCCGACGCCGAAGAGGGCGCCCTGTTGGCCCAGGTCGAACAGCAGACCCAGCACGGTGGCTGCGATGCGGTCCATACGGCCTGAGCGATCGAGACCGGCCGCCGGAGCCTCGGCAGTGGCAGGGCCGGCCCATTGGATCTCTGCGACACCAGACAGGTGATCAGGCACGGAGGAACCCCCGGTCCAGCTCGATGTCCGTGACGAGCCCGCGATGCGCGTCGATCTCGTGCTGCGCGGCGTGGGCGTAGTGCCGCACGACGGCCTCGCCGAATGCGTTCTGTGTGATCTTGCTGTCGTCGAAGTCGGCCAGGGCTTCGATGAGGTCGCGTGGTACGGGGAGCGCATCGGCCGACTGGTAAGCGTCGCCTGCAGTGTGGGGCGGCAGTTCGGGCTGGGTGGTCAGGCCGTGGTGGATGGCGGCGAGAGTGGCGGCGAGCGCGAGGTAGGGGTTGGCGTCGGCTCCGGGCAGGCGCACCTCGAGGTGTCTGCCTGGGCCGTGGCCGGTGACGCGGATGGCGCAGCTGCGGTTGTCGTATCCCCAGGTGAAGCGGGTGGGGGCGAATGAGCGCGGGGCGTAGCGCTTATAAGAGTTGGCGTGGGGTGCGTACAGCGGGGCGAGGTAGGGCATGGCCGAGATCAGTCCGGCGATGGCCCGCTGCATCGTTGCGGGCAGCTCTTCCTCGTCCAGGCGGGCGGCGAACGTGTTGCGGTAGCTGGCCACGTCCAGCAGGGAGAGGTGGATGTGCAGGCCGCTTCCTACGCCGGTCTGCGGGACAGCCATGAAGGTGGGCGTCAGGCAGTGCCGTTGGGCGAGGTGGCGCACGGCATGTTGGTAGACGGTGTACGCGTCGCAGGCCGGCAGCGCCGGGCCGTAGGGGAAGGTGACTTCTATCTGTCCGGGAGCTCCCTCGGTTTTGACGGCCTCGGCCGGTGTACCGGCATGGTGGAGTGCGTCTTCGAGATACCGGAAGAAGTCGCTGAGGGCGGGTGGGTGATCGAGGGCATAGTCGAGGTTGTGGGGCGACACCGGTTCCAGGCCGCGGTATCCGGCTTGCCGCGCATGGTGGGGGCTGCCCTGGTAGAGGACGAACTCGCTCTCGAGGCCGACGCGGACCTCGAGGCCGAGGCCGGTGAGGCGCTGCAGCTGGGTGCGGAGCATCTGGCGTGGGGCGACCTCGACCAGGGTGCCCTCACGGTGGACGGCGTCGGCGTGGATGAGGGTGGTGCCGGGCAGGTAGGACAGGTGGCGGATGGTGCCCATGTCTGGGAGGACGCTGATGTCGCCGTAGCCCTGCTCCCAGCCGGTGAGGCCGAAGCCGGGCAGCGGGGTCATGTCGACGTCGCTGGCGAGGATGTACGCGCACATCTCCGCCCTGGACAGCAGTTGTTCCAGGAAGACGGAGGCGTGGAGACGCTTGCCTTTCAGCCGTCCCATCATGTCCGGGACGGCGAGCATCACCGTGGTGATGTCCCCGCGCTCGACCGCGTCCCGCAGAGCGTCGGGGCAGAGGAGCCCGGTGCTCTGCGGAGCCCCGTCGGTGTGGTGGGCGTTGTGGAGGTGCTGCGCGTGCTGAGGGTGGTGGGGCTGGCGGTGGGTCATCACACCACGTCCTCGGCCAGGGCGGTGTGCTCGGCCGTGGTGCCGAGTGTGGGGATCTTGTAGGTGCGCCGGCCTTTGGTGATCCACAGGATCCATGCCAGGAGGAGGACGACGACCAGGGCGATACCGGCGTAGTTGAAGGAGTTGGTGGTGATGGGGGAGACCTGGGGCAGGCAGAACAGGATGGTGACGAACGCGACCCATACCACCGCTGTCCAGCCGACCAGTTTGCTCCAGCGGCCCAGGTTCCACGGGCCGGGCTGGAACGTGCCTTTGGTGCGCAGGCGCAGGTAGACGGGGATGGCGTAGGCGGGCGTGATGCCGATGACGTTGATTGCGGTGACTGCGGCGTAGGCGGTCGGTGAGTACAGCGACGGCAGCGCCAGCACCAGCGCGGCCGCAGTCGAAAGCCACACCGCGGCGGTGGGGGTCTGGGTCCGGGTGCTGACGCGCCGCCAGGTCGCCGCGAACGGGACGGCGCCGTCGCGGGAGAATGCGAACACCATGCGGGAGGCGGCTGCGGTTTCGGCGTTGCCGCAGAACAGCTGGGCCACGATCACGATCAGCAGCAGGGTTTTGGCGCCGGTGGGGCCGAGAACGTCGAGGAAGATCTGTGCTGGGGGGACGCCGGTGCTGGTGTTCTGGGTGCCGGCGTAGTCCTGGATGGAGAACGTGAGTCCGGCCAGCAGGATGAACCCGGCGGCCCAGGAGACCCAGATCGAGCGGACGATGCCCTTGGGTGCCGATACCTGGGCCTGTGTTGTTTCTTCGGACAGGTGGGAGCTGGCGTCGTATCCGCAGAATGTGTACTGCGCGAGCAGGAGTCCGAGCGCGGTCACATACAGGCCGTGGTGGAAGCCGGTGGTGTTGTTGAAGTGGGTGAACACGAAGCCGGCGCTCTGATGCTGGGCGGGGGCGAGAGTGAGCGCCCCGACGATGACGGCGACGCCGGCCAGGTGCCACCACACGGAGATGGAGTTGAGGAGGCTGACGAGGCGGACGCCGAAGACGTTCAGCACGGCGTGCAGGAGCAGGATCCCCGAGAAGATCAGCATGGTGTTCTCGGGGGTGGGGGTGAAGTCCCACTGGAGGCTGGCGAAGGCCCCGGTGAACAGGGCGGCGCCGTAGTCGATGCCGGCGATGGCGCCGAGGAGTCCGAGCAGGTTGAGCCAGCCGGTGATCCAGGCCCAGCGGGGTCCGCCGAGCCGGTGGGCCATGTAGTAGAGGCCGCCGGAGGTGGGGTAGGCGGAGGTGACCTCGGCCAGGGACATGCCCAGCAGCAGGACCATGAGGCCGACGCCGGCCCAGCCCCACATGATGACGGCGGGGCCGCCGGTGCTGAGACCGAAGCCGTAGAGGGTCATGCAGCCGGACAGGATGCTGATGACGGAGAAGGAGATCGCGAAGTTCCCGAACGGGCCCATACGGCGGGCGAGTTCGGTGCGGTAGCCGAGGCGGGCCAGAACAGCATCATCGTCCAGCCGGTGGGACGCATGTCTCGAAGACACCGAAAGATCCTCTGTATCGAAAGGGAAAGAAAAGGCAGGCCAGGGTGGTGCCGAGGGGACCGCCTGGGCGGGGGTGCCCGGCTTCTCATCTGCCACAAGCCCCCCGTCGCAGCGCGTAGGCGCGGGCTTTGAGGAACTCGTCCTGCCACCACCGGCTTTCACTCAGCTGGGCCCAGGGCGCGGTGGTGACGAAAGTGCCGATCGCCTCGAACACCTCGCCGGCACCGGTCAGGCCGCAGGCGTTCAGCGCGTAGGCCAGGTGATTGAGGTCCACAAGAGAGCAGTCGGCGGTGTCGGGCAGGTGGGCGAACCAGCCGTCACGGGCGAGCTTGACGTAGTAGCGGACCTGTTCGTCCGTCCAGAATCCGAGGGAGCTGGAGACCTGGCCGCCCTCCATCCGCAGCCGGTAGCTCTCGGCGTAGGCGTACAGGGGCAGGGTCAAAAGGACGGAACCGCGCGGTGTCACGGAGGCCACCCAGCGCGAGAAATCCACCGCGCCGCGCCCGCGGGCCTGCAGGCACTGCAGCATCCGGTGGTAGGCCTCCCGGTTGCCCGCATCGCGTCTGCCGACTTCCCCCAGCAGCGGCCACGGGCCGGGCGGCAGGAGGGCTTCGGGCGGGTGGGCCCAGTGCTCGATACGGTGCTTGTCGCGGTGGTCGATGTCCAGCTGGGCCAGGGCCAGCAGGCAGACCCAGGGCACCGGGTCGTGCGGCCAGCGACGGGCAGCATCCCCGCACGCCTGGCGTGCTGCCTCGGCTGCCTGGAACAGGGTGCGGTGGTTCGCCCTGGCGCGGTGGGCGGTGAGGACGCGTTGCGTCAGGACACGGGCGTGCATCATCAGCGCGTTCGGGTTGTCCGGCTCTTCGGCGATCCAGGCGCCGATGGCGCCGCCGCTCGCGGCGCCGGCTGCCAGGACTTGGCTGCGGGCGGTCCGCAGCGTCCAGGTAGGGGTGTGGGCCAGGAGATGGTGGGTGGAGAGCCACCGGCCGACTTGCAGGTCTTCGAGGGCCAGACGGAGATCGTCGTCGCGGCCTGCCGGATGGATGGTCAGGACCATGTCACGTGTGGGCATCGGTGCACCCTCGAAAGAGACGGGTGTTGACCGCTAACGGGACCGGGATCCTGGCTTGGGTGGGTAAGAGGAGCTTGGGGAACACGGGGGCCTCGAAGAGGAATGGGGGCTGCCGAGGGGCAGCCGACTGGATGTCGTGTGTGGGGTGGTGGGTTGGGGGAGGGAGGGACCGGACGGATGACTGCCGTGCTCGCCGCCCTGGGGTTGTCCTTCGGCCGGGAAGCGGCCGGCAACGGCTGGAGTTCGGCGCGCCAGTCGCCTCGGTGAGGTGCGAGATGGCCGCAGACAACAGAGGCGTGCCTGGCGCGTGGCACAGGGCCATGGAGCCTCGGAGGGCCTGTGGTCAGCGCTGGACGATGGGCGCGGAAGACGGGGTGCGCGCAGCCGTGTATTCGACGACCCCGGGTTCGTGGTAGCCGAACATGCGGCCTCGCGTGGGCCAGTCATCGACGGGTGTAGGGGCACCCCAGCAGATGGTTCTCGGCTCCCACGGTGAGCCGAGTGGCTTACGCTGGCGGACCTTGGGATACCGCTCTGGATGTGCTTCCAGCTGCAGAATGACGATCAGCGCCTCGCCCCAGTTCCCGACGGTCACTTCCCCCGCCACGCGAACCCCGCCCACGGGTACCGCCAGCGGGCTCACGCCTGCGCCGGAAACCCGGGCTGAGCTGAGATCGAGGACGACGCTCTGCTCGAGCAAGCCGGGCTCCGCCAGACGCCGGGCAAGCGCCGCCCGCCCTTTCTCGTCGGCGGATGTCTCCTGCACTGCTGCGTAGGCAGGCCGTCCGCGCGGGCGCCGGGGTACGTCCCAGGCATCGAACTGCCGCCGCAGCCATCCGATTCCCACACCGTAGTCACGGCAAAGCGCCGCCATAGATGCGCCCTCGTAGGTGTATCGGCGGACCACGGCTGCCTTCCGGGCGATAACTGCTGCGCGATTTGCTGAGACCTCGCGCTTGGTGCGGTGATTCGTCATCAGTCTGTCTCCCGTGCGGCCTCGAAGAGACCTGACGGCTGCGGGAATGGGGGCGGGGAATGAGGTGTGTCGGGTGCGCACCACGGTGGACACCCGACAGACCGGGCCCGCGCCGGGGGCACGCGGGGGCTTCGAATTACGGAAGGAGGAAGAAGGGCGGCGGCCCGCTCGATACCGCGGGGGCCCGTGCGTTGCGAGTGCCTGGGCGAGCGGACCAGCTCCGCGAGGTCACCCATGTCCATGGCCGGTGCGTCCGCTGACGTCTGCTGCGCCGGCGTGAACTCCAAAGCGGCCATCAGACGGCAGGTTCCTTCGCTGCGGGCACTGTGAGAGAACACCAGGTCTTCGTGCAGTCGGGGCTGACACCCCAGGAGCCGCCGTACTCGGAAGCGATGGACTCAACGATCCACAGCCCCCGCCCGCTCTCGGCATCCAGCTCCGGCGCTCCCAGCCGGGGACTCTTTCGCGAGCCGTCGTCAACCGTCAGCCGGACGGTCTCGCTTGAACAGGAGAGGAGCAGAGACACCGGGCCGTCTCCGTGCTCCAGCGCGTTGGTGACCAGCTCGCTCGTCAACAGCTGTATGGGCTCAACGAGTTCAGGTAATCCACACAGACGCAGCCGGGCGGCCACGAGCCGGCGCATCTGCGGAACACGACGGGCATCCTGTGCCGGGACCGGATGGCCTGCGATCCGTTGCTGCCGCTCGAACCACACCGTCATGGCATCAAGCCGGTCCTCGTGCAGACGGGGTGCGAGGCGAATGGCTGTCGTGGTGAGCGTCATCAGCAGTCACCGCCGCCCGATTCGGAGCAGCCGACTAGCTTCAATCGTCGTCAAAGACGCGCCGTCGATCGAACACCGGGGTAACACGCTCGCCTCCTGGGGGACAACAGGGTGGTAGGGCATGTGGCACTCATCGATACGCGCCGTAGCCGTGGATCACGACGCGTCAAGAGTGACCCTTTGGATGTCCGGTTCCGAGGACTTTCAGAGGTCTTTTCTTGGTCGAGAAAGGGACTTTTGATGAGTCTTGTAGGTGATGACTAGTAAGAAACAGGGCCTGCTGTAACACTGTCGATTGAGGCAAGACGGAGGTGTGTAGTGGCACGGCCCGTAGGCAACATTCAGCTCAAGTCCGCCCGGGTGGCGGCAGGTTACCCGTCCCAGCAGGCGCTCGCCGACGCGCTCGGGGTGGGAGTACGTCAGGTACGTCGTTGGGAGTCAGAGGCACCGCCGTGGCCGCAGCCAGAGGTGGGACAGGCACTCTCGCGCTTGCTCGGCCAGGATCTCGAGGCGCTCGGATTCGTCTCGCCAACTGGCGTGACGCCTGAGCGAGGGCGCCGGTCTGCACTGGCGACGGCAGCGGCTGCGGTCGGCTTGGCTGCGGTTCCGACACAAGCCGCCGCCGTGCTCCAACCGGCCAGCGTGGTGGCAGATTTCGAGGCGGTGACGCGCTCTCATCGGCGCTTGTACTGGTCGGTTGCTCCCGCCGCACTGCATCCCTCAGCCATGGCCCACGCCGCTCTGGGCTTGGTCCTGCTCTCCGAGACGGCCGGACAGACCAGACGGGGAGTGGCTGCGGCGCTCGCCGAGACGTACCTACTCGCCGGCCGGATTGAGTTCTTCGACCTTCGCGAGCCGGACCACGCAACGCAGACGCTGCTGCGCGCTCTCCAGGCGGCGGGCGAGGCAGATGACCCGCTCCTCGGTGCCGCAGCGCTCGCTCACACGGCATTCATTCCGGCGTGGGGCGGACGTCGCGACGAGGCCGTCGAGCGCATGGTGGCTGCGCGTACGTACGCGCGGCGCGGGCCTGCATCGGCCGAGTTGCTTGCCTGGCTGGACGCGGTCGAGGCGGAGTGCGAGACCCGGTGCGGCAACACGCGCCCCGCGCTGCATTTGATCGACCATGCTGAGGATGTCTTAGCCGCGGGCTCCGAGCACGCTAATCCTCCATGGCTGGACTGGTTCAGTCCTGTACGGCTAGCTGCCTTTAAGGGCAATACGCAGCTGAAGGCCGGGCATCTGCCGCAAGCACGCGAGACCCTCCTCGCTGTACTCGGCACACTTGATCCGAGCGAGGAGAAGCAGACCACCGTTGTACTCGGCGATTTGGCCGCGGTAGAGGCCGCTGCCGGACAGCCTGAGGAGGCCTGCAGGTACGCGCTACGGGCACTCGATCAGCTGGAACGGACCTGGTATGCGATGGGAATGGACCGGGTGCGGGAGGTGCGGCGCGTGCTGGCGCCGCACCAGAACGAGCGGTGTGTGCGAGAGCTGGACGACCGACTGTATGGCTGGTCGACGACCGTCAGTGCGCTGACTCGTTGAAGTTGAGGATCAGCCCGGACAGCTCAAGGAGACTCTCGATCCTGAATGCCGGGAGTTTTTCGGCTTCCGTGGTCCGCCACTGAATGGTTGCCCATGGGCCGCGGTGCACCAGCGCGGTGTGCATGCCTGCCGTGACCGCCGGCCGCAGGTCGTTGTCCACGCGGTCACCGACGTAAAGGATCTCGTCGTTACGGAAGGGGACGGCCTCGGCAACGCGCTGGAAGAACTCGGGGGCTGGCTTGCTGGCGTCCCAGTCGTCCGAGGTGCCGATCAGGTCGACGTCCTCCGCGAACAGCTCGCGTAGGAGCTTTCCGGCACGGATTGTCTGGTTGCCTGCAATGCCCAGCCACAGGCCGTCCGCCCG
The DNA here is from genome assembly GCF_040652275.1 of Streptomyces sp. NPDC048275. Classification (NCBI taxonomy): domain Bacteria; kingdom Bacillati; phylum Actinomycetota; class Actinomycetes; order Kitasatosporales; family Streptomycetaceae; genus Streptomyces; species Streptomyces sp. NPDC048275. The sequence continues at coordinate 39,150 of NZ_JBEZLR010000025.1, read as the reverse complement.
TAGTTGCCTCAACGTTGGCCGGACGTCCTCGTACAGGTCCCGCTCATCGAACGCCTCCGGCTGACCGGCGGCCACCCGAAGCTCGCGCTCCTCAGACAAGTCGAAACCGGGTCGGAACTCCTGGAACACCTCTCGGTAGTCGCGGCCTTGCGCGATGACCGCGCCGAACATGGCATGAAAGGTATGTCGGGGAACGCCGAGCCAGTCGGCCCAGGTGCCATACTCGCGGGTCTCGTCCACCAAACACTCACCGACATCGAACACCACTGCACGAATCATGGCGGCAGCGTATCCGGGCACAGAGAAACGACTCCCAGCAGCCGATCAGGGGTTCTCGGCGATCACCTTCCCTATGGGTCAGCTGATGAGCAAGGCGCGTGTCGAGTGGGGCATCAGCTTTGGGCATCGGCACGGTGACGGGCGAGAGCCTTCCAGCGGCGTTCAAAGTCGTGGGCCTGCTTCGTGATGTCGGTAGCAGTGATGGGGTTGTTGTACTGGGCGGTGATCCCGCGCGTTGCGCAGTCCCGCGCGACGGCGTCGGCCAAGGGGGTCTCACTGCGCATCCGGTGTTCGGCCCAGACGCCGTAGGCACGGAAGGGCAGGAGGTACCTGCGCAGCGTGGACGGGCTGATCGGCTTCCCGCTGCGGCCCTGGACACCCTTCTCGTCGAGGTAGGCAGACAGTTGCTTGTCGGTGGGCTCGGCGCCGCGCTGTTTCTGGTGCTCCAACCACGCGAGGTAGTAGCGATCGACGGTGGTGAGGTCGCTTTCCTCGTTCGCCTTCGCCTTCGCGGGCGCGGTCTCCTCATTGGTGATGGCAGCGTTTACCCGGATGCCTTGCTTCTCCTCCGCAGCCTGTGCTTCCACAAGGGCGGGTGTCTGCTGGGTATCAGTCTCGGCCGAGGCGGGTGCTGGAGGTGCCTGTTCGCCGGCTTCATGGTCCGTCTCTTCGCCCTGCGATTCACCGTCGCCGAACTCGCGCTCATGGAAAACCGCGACGAAGCCGTCCAGGTCCTCGCCTGTGAGGGGCTGGCCGTCGGCTCCGGTGATGCCGTCCCGCTGGAACACGTATGCCGCGAGGGCGGCTGCGTCGGGGTACTGGCCGTACTGATGCGCGTACGTGAGCCAGGCACTGTAGAAGAACCTGTCCCACGACTCGTCTGCTGCGGCCGGTTGCGTGTCGCCCGGAGCGGGAGAGGCTTCGGCCGGTGAGGTGTATTGCTGCTGGAAGGCCCTGAGCAGGGGCAGCAATTGGTCATCAGAGAGCGGGCCACCGGCCGCGGTAGAAAGACCGAACTCGTCTCGGAGGAAGGATGCGAACTGGGCGGCTGTGGGCTCAGTCTGGAACTGAGTGCGCCACGACTGGTAGGCCTTGGCGAAGCGTCCGTCGGCGTCGTCGGTGGACGCCTGCCCACGCGGCTGCCCGCCGCCCATCGGCTGGGCCTGCATGACATGCTGTGCCTCCGTGTTCACCGGCTCCGGCTGCTGTCCCCGGTCGGCTGTTCGGGCTTGGAGTGCCGGGGCGTCCGCCTGCACGGTGGCGGGACCCTGTTCGACGGTAAGCGGGGGCAGGGGGGCCGGCTCGATGCCGGCCGCCGCCAGGCCGGAGGGGGCGGTCTCGGCGAGCGGCACGCCGTAGCGGGCGAGGCGCAGCGGTATCAACGACTCCACCGGGGCCTTGCGACGCCAGGCGCGGCCGAAGCGGGAGCGCAGCCGGGCCTGGTAGACGAGACGTTCCTGCTCCAGCTTGATGACCTGCTCGTAGGAGCGCAGCTCCCACAGCTTCATACGGCGCCACAGGAGGAAGGTGGGGACCGGCGAGAGCAGCCAGCGGGTGAGGCGGACGCCCTCCATGTGCTTGTCGGCCGTGATGTCCGCGATCCGGCCGATCGCGTGCCGGGCCGCCTCGACACAGACCACGAACAGGACGGGGATGACGGCGTGCATGCCGACGCCCAGCGGGTCCGGCCAGGCCGCCGCGCCGTTGAACGCGATCGTCGCGATCGTCAGCAGCCACGCCGTATGGCGCAGCAGGGGGAAGGGGATGCGGATCCAGGTCAGCAAGAGGTCCAGGGCGAGCAGGACGCAGATGCCCGCGTCGATGCCGATCGGGAAGACGTACGCGAAGTTCCCGAAGCCCTTCTTGAGAGCCAGCTCGCGCACGGCCGCGTACGAACCGGCGAAGCCGATACCCGCGATGACGACCGCACCGGCGACGACCACGCCGATCAAGATGCGGTGTACCCGGCCAAGCTTTGCTGCTGGCGTCGTGCTCCCTGCTGTCCCGCGCTGCTGGCCTTTCCCCATCAAAGACCTCGTATCTCAACGACTGTCACACGTGCGCGTTGAGCAGTGCCGTGGGGCGGGTCGAGCGCCAGGCCTTGCGATGGTCCGTAGTGGCTGTTCTGTTGGAGGATGATCACTGGGCCGGGGCCTGTCTGTCGTTGGTGCTCAGGAGGTCGTTGATGAGCTGCTCGGTCTCGATCTCTAGTGAGCAGTCCAAAGCGCGGTTGACCTGTTGGACCTGAGTGATGGCGGTGTGCAGGCCGGAGCGGTTCCCGGCGGCATGCTCGACGCGCATCCAGTCCCGGTAGAGCAACTCGGCGCTGTTGTCGACGTCGAGGCCGGTCGCGATGGCCTGCCGGGCTGCGGTGAGGTCGTGGTGCGGGCCCGCCGGGGTGCGGTGCGTGGCCACCGTATGGGCGACATCGATGATCCGCGTGATCATCTCTTGTTGGAAGGGTCCGGCCCAGGGCAGCGGCCTCGAACCGAACGGCCTTCCACGCACCAGCCCCAGGGCCCTCTCCAGGTCCGGGATACCCGCCGGTCCCTGGAGCAGCGCGCGCTCGGCGAGCTGGAGAAACCTCGTCCAGTCGCACCGCACCGAGGGGGAGAGGCGATACGGGTCGTCGCCGGTGCGGCGGCGCGGAACGTACGCGTTGCCGGCCGTGTCATTGCCCAGGGCGCCGCGCAGGCCGCGCAGCCTGGCGTTGAGGGTGCTGGCCCCCCACGGGGTGAGCGGGTCCATGTCGGTGCACAGTGCGTCGGCGGAGCGACCAGGCCGGAAGAAGAGCAATGCGGCGAGCTGCGCGATACGCGGGCCGTGCCCTGTGGCGGCCACGCCGTCCACCTCGACCGGGCCCAGGACACGGATCTCCGGGGCATGCAGGTCGTGTGCTTCCGACTCCTCTGTACCCCCGCCTTTCTCTTGCTCCGGGAGTGGGAGGTCCGGCTCCTCCGGCACCTCATCCTCTGAAGGGTCTTCGGCGAGGGCCTCGTCCGCCTCGGCCTCGTCCTGCCCGTTACGTGGCGCGGTGGGCAGCAGGCGGAGCCCGGCCGGGTCAGTCGAGGCGGCCAGCAGAGCCGGGAACACTCCGCTGTCGGCGTTGCTGTCGTCCACGGTCACCGACGCCACCGGTGCGACGGAGGTGGTGCCGGCGATGTCCGTGTCGGCGCCGGCGAGGTGGTCATCGGGCTCCGCCATGGCTGGCTGGGATGGCATTCCGGGGTCGGGCTCGTCCGGAACCTTCTCCCACGGCCCCTCGGCCGGTTCGGCGGGCTGCCCGGAGACTGCGAGCGCCGTGGCGATCTGCTGGTACGCGGCGTACTCAAGACGCTGCACCGTGATCTCGGTGCCGGCGTAGTCGAGTTGCTGCGGCTCGTCGAGTTCGGCGTTCAGGGTCTCCGCGTTGGGAAAGTGCGCGGCCGCGACGCTAGCCGGGGCGACCAGCGTGACCGGAATCCGGGCCTTGTCGATGACATCGGCGAACTGCCAAGCCGTGTCCCCATCGAGAGAGGCAGCGCACAGCAGAAGGTAGGGATGGTGGCTGGTCTCCGGCATCTGGTGTGCCTCCAGCAGACGCTCGGAGAGATCCCGCAGGGCGTGCACGGCCTCCCGCATGTGCATGATCCGAGAGGTCGGCAGCAGTCGCGGCAGGTCCTCTCCGAACCCGACGGCGACGACCTCGACCACACTGCCCCACGGGCTCATCCCCATCTCCACCGCGAGTGACGTGCACACTTCCCTGATGCGCGTCGGATCGCCGTCGAGTAGCAGCGCGGGCAACTGGGCCAGGTTCACCAGTAGTAGGTCACCCTCCTCGGTGCTGCCGACGGTCACCAGCCCCGGATACGGTGGTAGCACCTCGCGAGCGGCCTCCTCGTCCAGGAGCTCGGCGTCCCATGGCAGCATCCACCAGCCACCGCGTCCGGCCGTGAACGGCACCGACGGCTCCAACGCGAAGTCCTCGGGCAGAACCTCCAGCGAACGAGCCCCGATCCGTGCGGCCCGCAGCCCGGGCAGGCTGGCGCCGTCCTCCACCTGGTGGGCCAGCGTCCGCAGGGCCGCATCCAGACGGGACGACCCCGCGGGCTCGGCGGCGGCTGCCAACTGCGCCTCGGCCGACGAGGTTTCCGACGCGATCGCGATCGTCTCACCGGGCTTGCGGCGACGGCGCTGCAGCACGCGGCGCGTGGCGAGCGCACCAGTCACGGCGGCGGCCAGCAGCGCACCGGCGCCCAGCACCATCCGTAGCTGCAGCGCCTGACCGGCGGGCGACGACGTGGGCGCCTCGGATGCCGTTGTCGTGGGCGTTGCCGATGCCGACGACTCGCCCGATGAGGGTGCGGACGACGCACCGCTGCTGGATGAAGGTCCGGCAGCGGCGCCCTGGCCCTCACTGGGCTGCTCGGTCGGACCGCTCGACTCGCTCGGCGCGGGAGTCTCCGCTCCCGAGGTGGCGGAGTGACTTGGTGCCGTCGACTGACCGCCTCCCGCGTCGGCACCCGGTTCCCGCTCCGTGTCGTCCTCGGACGGGGGAGTGGAGCGCTCATCGTCGGCCCCGTCCTCCGTGTCCTCTCGGGGACGATCGGGTCGCTCGGATGCTGCCCCGGGCACGGTGACTTCCTGCCCTGGATAGATCATGTCCGGATCCGTGATCCTCGGCAGGCCGTCGGGCTGTGCCGTGCCCCGGCTGGCCTCGAACAACTGCGGCCACTTACTGCCGTCGTGGAGTTCCTCAGCCGCGATCTTTGAGAGGGAATCGCCGGGCACCACGGTGACGACCTCGCCCGCCTTGTCCGGCGCTGCGTCCAGCGCGTTGGAGGCGAGCTGAGTATCGAGGCCGGAGTCGGGTGCCTCGCTGAGCACCTCGGCGTGCTCGGGCACGCGCAGGGTCGTGCCCTGCGGCACCACCGTGGCCGTGGTGGGCACTTCGGGGTTGAGGCGCTGCAGTTCGGTGTAGCGAGTGCCGTCCCCCAGCAGCTGCTCGGCCAGTTCCCACCAGGTGGTGTCCTCCGCTCCCACGGTGAACTCCTGGACGTTCCCAGCCGATGCTGTCTTCTCCGCGGCCGCGCTCGGGGCGGGGGCGCTCTGCTGGCTGCTCGTCGCCTGGTCGGCCGACGGCGTGTGGGGTGCGGTGGCGGCGACCGCCGGGGTGGCGGCACTGGCCGCGGCAGCGGGCGTGGCCAGCACGATGCTGCCCAGCAGGAACCCGGCCAGACGCTGACCGGTCGCCATGCCGGGAAGCCGCGGCGTCGTACGCCGGGCCAGGACGGCGACGACCTCGATCAGGACGGGGATCACTAGCCACAGCCACGCGATCCACGCCGCCACGGTCATCGTGGTCAGCAGCCCGGAGCCGTCATCGTCCGGGCTCAGCAGCACCTCGCGTGCCTCGTCCAGCGCCGGCACCGTGGCGGGCAGTGTGCCGACGGCGAGCAGCAGCGCGGGCACGCCGACGACGAGAGCAGCCAGCGCGACGAGCGCGAACAGGCCGCGCACGACAGCCCGGGGCCAGGAACGGCCACGGCGGCGCACGGGCGTGGGGGAGTGGGGCATATGGGTCAGCCTCCGGGCTGGTGGAGCAAAGTGGCAGTGCCGTGCCCCGTAACGGTCATCTCGCCGACGCCGATCAGGGACGCGAAGTAGGGGTGGTAGGCGTCGCGCACGGTCACCGTGAGGCTCTGCCCGTCCTCGGCGATGGCGACGTCACCGTCGACGCCCTCGCTGCTGAGGAAGGCGCGGGCGGCTGCTTGGGCGGCGTCCGGGTCGACCACGATTGCCTCGCCGGTGATGGCCTGGCCCGGATCGATCTGCTGGGCGCCGGCCCGCGCGGCCTCCTGCGCGACGTAGTCGGCGTCCGACATACGGTCCAGGGCCAGCCCGCCATCGATGACAAGGCCGATGATGAGGAACGCGATCAGCACGGTGCCCGCGTAGAACAGTTCCATGCCGCCCCGGTCCGGGCGGCGGAAGTGGATACGAAGTCGTCGACGCCACCTGGTCATGTGCCGCCCCGTGTTGCCCATGTGTCCACGACGGAGGTCTTGGTGCTGGTGAGCGTTTTGGACCCGGCGACGCCGGGCAGCGCCAGTTCGCTCAGCGGCGCGGTACACGACACGGTGGCCGTCACAATGGCGGCCTGCCCGGCCGGCGCGGCGAGACCGCTGGTGTCCAACTGGACGCTGATGTCGGCGCAGCGGATGCCGGAGTTGGCCAGACTGGTCTGCGCGGCCTGGCGGGCGTCTGCCTCGCCAGAGGCCGGATCTGCAGCTAGCGACGCCGTGCGCGCGGCATCCCGCGCGGCCGCGTCGGCGGCGCCCTCGGCCAGAGCCACCCGCCCGCAGGCGATTGTCAAGCCGATCAGCATCAGCGCCACGGGCACGAAGATGGCCGTGGTCAAGGCGGCGCTGCCGCGGTCACGGTCCAACCGGCCGGGCCACCATCGGCGGCTCACGGGCGGAACTTCTCGACGGGGGCCTGGACGCTCTGGCTGACGTGCCCGCTCCATCCAGGCACCAGATTGATCACGTTGCCTTCCACTTGCACGCTGACGGTCTCGCCGTCGTCGCTGACCCGTACAGCTGCGCCGTTCAGGGAGCCGCCCATCCGGGCCAGGAACTCGGCGGCAGCTGCCTCTCCCGCGCCCGGTGCAGCGTCGTATGCCCTCTGTGCGTCCACGGCCTGCTGGGCAGCGTGGTGCGCCACCGACCGGCCATGGAACCAGACGCCGCCCTCAATCAGGGTGAACAGCATCAGGAACGCGAGCGGGACGACCATCGACATGTCCAGGGCGGTGGCGCCGCGGTCCTCCCGCCACCACCGTCGGCCAGCCAGGTGCCGCCACGGGCGTACGCGTGTCGTCGGCATGCTCAAAAGCCCAGTATCTGCGCGGCCTTCTCGCCGACCGTGGTGTTGGCCGCAGCATACACGACGCCGACCATCGTGCCCCCGGCGACCAGGATCAGGCCCCACTCGGTAGCCGAGGCGCCACGGTCCTTCACCTGAGCGCGGAGCAAGGTGCCGTGCCGACGCAGCGCGTCCAGCATGCGGGAGAAGTGGGTGCGTGCGGTGTGCATGGTTTCCTCCAGAGGTTGACGGCCCGGACTCGACGGCATCGTGAGGGCGGGTCAGAACGACATGATGCGGACGAGGGCAGGTGCCAGAAGGAAGACGGCCATCAGGAAGACGATCGCCAGCGAGGGCACATGCATCTTCTCCGTGGCCACGTTCGCCATCTCCTTCCGGTCCGCGAGCAGACCCCGCCGTACGACCTCGGCCTGGGCCTCCAACTGGTCGTAGACGGCAGCCTGTTCCTCGCCCGCGAGGCTGAGCGAGGCGGACAGGCGGGCGATGTCGGGCACGCCGAGTTCTGTGCCGAGCCGGCCGAGCGCATCCCAGGGGCTGACCCCGGCCAGGCGGGCGTGCTCGACGGTGTCCCGGATCCGGACCGCGGCGCGTCCGTCCCCCGACTCCACGGCCCGGGCGAGGGCCTCGGCCGCGCCGGCGTCGGAGTTTCGGGCCAGGGCGACGCGCTCCAGGACGGAGGCGATGTAGTAGCGGTACTCGCGGCGTGCGTCGGTGGCCTTGTCCCGGACGTCGTCCAGGCACTTGAAGACCATGAACAGCGCGACGCCCACTCCGGCGGCCGCCGGGATGACGAACGGCAGCGCCAGCCCGCCCAACCGCAGCAGGAAGATGATCCACTGAGGGATGAGGAACCCGCCCAGCGCGTACAGGGCGCAGCGGCCCAGCAGCGAGGCGGGGGCCATCTCCAGAAGGCTCAAGTCCCGGGCGGGCAGCCGGGTCACGAACGCGTCGGTCTCCATCAGCCGGGCACCGACCCGGTCCGCCCACTGCACGGATCCCTTCGCGGCCGTCCTGGTGGACGCGGTGCGTGGCGCGGGAGCGTGGGTACGGCGCAGGACCTGATCGAGCGGGGTCCGCTTGGGCGGCAGGCTGCGCACCGCGAGCGTGCCGCTGAGCGCGGCCAGCCCGCCCAGCAACATGCCGGGGACGGACAGAATCATGCCGCCTCACTCTCCTTCTCCTTCGCACGTTCCTCGGCGGTGAGCAGGGTGCGCGGCTCGTCCTCCATCACAGCCATCCTGCGCAGCCACAGCAGGGACGCGACGAACAGCACGCCCAGCACCAGCAGTCCCAGCTGGCCGAGCGGGGTGGCGAACGGTTCGGAGTAGGAGCCGTTGACGAGGATCACGGCGACCACGGCGATCGCGAACAGGGACACCCTTCGGGCCTCGGATCGGGCCTTCGCGCGCTCGGCGTCGATGTCCCGCAGATCCGCGCCCTGCCGGGCCACCAGGGCGGCCTGCGCGGACAGCGCGCGCGCCAGTCCCGGGCCGCGGCTGGTGACGTGATCCATGAACAACTGGGCGATGTCGTCACCGATCCGGCTGGCCAGGTCGTCGGCCAGTCCTCGGTAGGCCCACCGCGCGGGCATCCCGGAACTCAGCCGGTCGGCCAGCCTGCCGACCGGTCGCTCCAACAGTGCCGGAACCGTGTCCAGGTCCACGATCGTGGCCTCCAGCGGCTTGCCGCCGGCGCGCACGCTCGCGAGCTGCTGCAGCCACTCCGCGATCGCCTCCAGCCGGGCCACCTCCGTGCGGCCCGAACCGCCCGGATACAGCACGAACGGCAGCCCGGCCACCGTCGCGAACGCGAGCAGGCCGTGCACCGGCCATCCAGTGATCGCCCACATCAGCGCGCCCGCGCCCGCGGCCCCGGCCAGCAGCAGCCGGTAGTTGTCCCGCCAGCCGGGCGGCAGTTCCTCAACCGCCCGCACCAGTCGGCCTCGTATCCGGCCGGGCCGAAAGCCCCGGGCGGCGGGCCGCCAGCCGCGCAGTGCGGCGACGATTCCTGTCAGGCTCAGGGCCACCACCGCGCCGGCGAGCATGCCGAGCGCGGACAGGTAGGAGGAGGTCACGCGGCACCTCCCGCCCTGGGCATCGGCCGCCACTGCCCGTTCGGGTACTCCATCAGCCAGCGCCGGTGGAAGCCCTTGCGTTCCAGCTTGCGCATTCGGCGCTCGTTCATCGGCGTACGGGTGGGCATGGCGCGCTCCTCGCCCGAGTCCTCGCGTGGCGCGAAGATCTGTGACAACGCGACGCCGCCGCCTTCGCTGCGGCCGGCCGTCTCCCACACGTGTGAGACGAACCGGTGCATCTGGCCTCCCCGGTCGGTCTCGTCGACCGCGTCCACGTACACGATCAGGTCGACGGCAGCGGAGATGAGCCGGTAGGAGGCCTGGTCGTTCAGGCCCGCGCGGGCCAGCGGCACCATCAGCCGGTCGATCACGGCCTCGGGGTCCTTGGCGTGCAGCGTGCACATCGATCCCGATCCGCCCGCGATCATCGCCTCCAGCATGGCCACGGCCTCATTGCCGCGGACCTCGCCGACCATGACCCGGGTGGCCTTGTAGCGCAGAGATACGGGCACCAGGTCGGCGAGCGTGACCTGTCCGGTGGCGTCCTTCTCACCGTTGCCCTCCCGGGTGCGGAAGGCCAGCACGTGCGCGTGCCGGTCCGGGGCGTCGTAGTTCAGCCGCAGTTCCGGCTCGCTCTCCAGCGTCGCCAGCCGTTCGTGAGCGGGGACTTCGCGGCCCAGGGCCCGCATCAAGGTGGTCTTCCCGGTCGCCATGTCGCCCGCGATGATGATGGACAGGCCGGCTTTCACCGCCGCCGACAGGAACGAGGCGACGATGACGTCGACGGCGCCCCACCTCTCCAGGTCGGCGAGGGTGGCCTTCTCCAGCACGTGGCGGCGGATCGCGATCGTCACGTCGTCGGTCAGCAGCGTGGCAGCCACGCGCGAGCCGTCCGGCAGGTCGAACTCCACCTTGCCGGTGGCGTACGACAGAAGCCGCTCGCCGTGCCCGGACGTCGCGGCCATCTGGTTGACCCACTCGACGGCCTGCGCCTTGCTGGAGAACGGGGAGCGGACCCGTTCGCGCGGCTTGCCCTGCGAATCGATGTACATCCACTCGCCGTCGACCAGGACGTCCTCCACGCCCGGCCGGTCAAGGACCCGCTGCAGCGCGCCCGCAAGGAAGATTAGGTTGAAGACCTCGGTGCGGACCCGCTCCAGTTCCTCACCCGACAGAGGCGGGTTCGTCAGCGACCACGCCTGTGCCCACTCCGCGACCCTGCTGCGCACCCGGGCGCGAACGGCCTCCTCCAGGTCCTTCTCGCCCAGCGGGGCTCCGGCCTGGCGCCGGTCCTTCTTGACCTGGTCGACGTCATCGGCGACCTGCTGCCGCATCTTCGTTATCTCCCCCCAGGGCACGGGAAGCGCCCCGGGCAACGCTATCGCCGCGGCGACATCGGCGGGGCCAGCCCCCGGCGGCACAGGTGCCAGCATCGAGGGGCCATAAGATGCCGGGGCCACCGGCGTCGCCACAGGGGCAGGGACCGGATGGGCGGGCGGTGCGGGGTGTGCAGGTGGGCGGGTCGCGGCATGCTCAGCCAGCAGACCCCCCAATCGGGTGACCCCGTTCTGTCCGTTGACGCTGTCTGGGCCGCGCCGGTCAGCCATGACGCACCCCCCGCTGTCCGAGCTGATGGACGATCCGCTGCACCGCCGGGTTGGCCGCCTGCACCTGTCGCATCTGCAGGTGCAGCCGTCGCCGGTCGGCGTGCTCACGCAGCGGCACCATGGTGTCCCGTGCGGCGCGCATCAGTCTCGAGCGCGTAACCCCCCGCGGCATCCGTCCGCCGGTACGCAGATAGGCGGCGGCTGACTCGTCCCACGGCAGGGTGGCCAGCACTGGAGCCTCCAGGCCCCGGGCGACATCGTCGGGCCGGTAGCCCTCGCCGAGCACGAGAAGTCCCAGGGCCCGGGCACCGGCTCCCTGCGCGGCGAGATCGTTCTGCAGAGCGCGCACCATCGGGTAGGCGAGCGCCTGGGATTCCTCGGTCATGCGGACCACGAGCAGCACCAGGTCGGCCTCCCGCAGCACGGGCGCGGGGGTGAGCACCGGGTGCAGGTGGCCGCCGTCGAGCACGATCCGCCCGCCGTCGACCAGGACGTCCCAGCCCAGTTGCTGGTCCGTCAGCTGCAGGACGTTGAGCAGGGTCGGCCAGGTAGATGTCAAGGAGGCTGCCTGCCGGGGATCGATCAGCCCGGGCAGCGCCGTCCGGTAGTCGCTGTCGTCCATCGGCCACAGGTGCTGCGCGACCTGCGGGGTGAAGTCCTGGTCGGCGCTGGCGCGTTCCCAGTCGGCCTGCGGTAACCGGTGCAGTCCGATGTTCCCGTCCAGGCGCTCGCGATGCTCACCGCGCGCCACGTCGCGCAGGAGCCCGTGGCGCAGAGTTCCGCCGGCCATGTCGAGTTCGGCGAGCAGCACCGGTCTGCGGCTGGCCAGGGCCAGGGCTGCTGCCGCTGTGGTCGCGCCGTCCGACTTCGCGGACACTAAAGCGATCAGAGCCACGGTCAGCTCCCGCTCTGGCGGGGCTGCCGTACAAGCGCGATCTGCTTCGCCGCGGCCTTCGTCGCAAGGAGGGGACCGTCCGCGGGGGCCACCGCCAGGTTGACGACCATCGCGCCGGTCGAGTCCGGGGTGCCGACCGACTTCACGGTCGCCTCGATCGTCTCCGCGGCTTCACTCCCCGTGGACCCGGATCCCGTGGCCCCCGTGTCCGCTCCCTGGGCGGGAAGGACAACTGCGGCGACCTTGTCGCCCGGGCGCAGCTCGTCACGTGGCACGAAGCCCCGCTTGAGCTCGACACCGACCACCTGCTCGGTGTCTCCCAGCCCACCGCGCGCGCTGAGCTGCGCGCGGGTCAGCAGCTCGCCGGGGTGCAGGTCAACTGCTGCGCGCTGGCCCACGACCGAGGCCCGTTGGGCGGCGGGAATCGGAGACAGGCCGGGATCGTCCGCGAACGAGACGACCTTCACGTCCTGAGTCGTGACCTTCTGCCCGACCGGGACATCCCGGGCGACGGCAAGGACATCGACGCGGTCCCCGGCCCGCGCCACGACGACCGCACCACCGAGCGCACCGATCAGCGTCACCAGCACCAGCAGAACGGGCACCGACCACGTGCGGCCTGATCGTTTCTTCGTGCCGGTGCTGACGGGCAGATCGGGCTGCCGCTGTGCATCACGACGCGGTGCAAAGGAAGTCTGAGTGCTGTCCATCGGCCTACAGGCCCTTCGATCTCATGCGACGTTTACGAATTGACGGCCTGCGACTCGACGATGGCCACGGCTACCGACGAGTTGCGGACCTCGGTCACCTGGCCGTTCGCCCCGCCCCCCTGCCAGTTGATGACCCAGGTCGAGGTCGCGGTGACCTTGTACGTGCCGCCCTGCGCGTCAGCCGACGGCTGGGTGTAGACGTGACCGCAGTCCGGCGACTTCTTCAGGCCGTAGGACTTCTGGTAGACCGTGCCGGGACTCATGCAGGTGGCCGAGGAGCCGTCCCCCATCGACCACACGACTTTCGCCACCTTCGCCGTCGCGGTCACTGTGACCCCGCCGGCCGAAGCGCTCGCCGTGTTCGGACCCCATGTGGTCTGCGACTGGTCCACGGCCATCCACACCGGCATGCCCACCAAGCCCTTGCCGCCGGGCTTGGGATTGATGTTGATGTCGGGGCCCAGCAGTGTCATGGAGTCGACGACCTGCTGCGCCAACTCCTGCGGATTCACCTGCTGCTGAGGGGGCTGGCCGTTGGGCACGGTGACGAACCCGTCGGGGTTGTCCTGGCCGCCGTTCGAACACGAGTAGAAGTACAGGTCACTCGTCTTCGGGTCGGCGCCCTTCCAGAGGTCCTTGGCACTGGCCGGTGGCTCTGGGTCGATCTTGGTGTACTTGCACTTCAGCTTGCTGTCGCCGCTGTCCTGGGAGCCGGCCTGCTGGTTATCGCCGCCGGTCTTGCCGGGCACCTTGACGTCGACACAGAACTTGACGACCTGGCACTTGCCCGCGCCGACATCGGGGTCCTCGTCGGCGTGCGCGGCGCCCGCCGCGGCCAGGACGAGAGCGGCGCCTAATAAGGCGGGGCGTCGCATCAACAGGTCTGCTTTTGAGCGGTCAACTCGGTGACCATCCACTTCGTCCCCCACTTCTCGAGCTTTGCGGTACTGACGTATTTGATGAGCCGCGTCGATGGCAGCGGCACCTTCTTCTTCGTGGCCTTGTCGATCAGCGTCCAGTTCGTGGTGTCGACGCAGTCCGTGAGGGTCGCCTTGGGAATCTCACCATCGGTCACCTCGGGATCCTTGGGGTGGATCGCCGGTTTCCCGATCGTCACCTGTCCGGCGTTCCGCATGGTCTCCAGGTCCTGCTCGATGAGACCCAGGGCCCGTAGAGTGGTGGTCTTCCGCAAGTCGGTGCCTGTGGAAGACGCCTTGGCGTAGGCCTCGGTCTGGGAAGCCCAGGACTGGGTGTACGCGGCGAGGACCGCGGCCTTCTCAGGATCAGCCGTGGAACTGGGGGACGTAGATGGTCCCGCTGTACGACTCTGGCTGGGTTCGGACTCCGACGCCTTCGAGTCGTTGTCACTGCATCCGGCCAGCGCCACCAGACTTCCCGCGAGGAGCACGGCGGTTGCGTGCCTGCGGATGTGAACGGTGGTGAGCCCCGCCCGGCGGCGTTGTGCTCGTGTCACGTGGTCTCCCCGTACGACGCGGTGCGGCAGGCCGCTGCCCCAGATGCCGTGTACGGCAGTCCGCAGTCGCGGCCTGACCAAGGCTGCGGTTGTGCGTTTGCGTAGCGGCAACGTTACGCATATGCCCGTCAACTTCCCAGCAGGATATTTGAGTTCACTCGTACAACTCGGGACGTACGCGGTCACTTTCGAAAGTTGAAGTCGATTTATCGCCCTATCCCTTCGCTTGTCCCGTGTGCTAGCGACCTCACTCCGGCAGGTACGTTGAAATGGCGGCCATGTCCGGCCAGCGACACACGTCACGGAAGAGGGAATCAGGCAGTGAGCACGGGACATCCCGACAGGTTCGGGCCCTTCCTGGTGCTGGGCTGCCTCGGCGCTGGCGGCATGCGCACCGTCTATCTCGCCCTGTCGCCCGGCGGTGAAGGTCACTGGTATCCCTCCGTGTGCTTGCTCAGGCGTACGTCCGCCGTGGCGGCGGGAGCGCGCTGGGTGAGGAAATCGACGACACGGGCCTGCTGAGCGGCAGCGGTGGCGGTGAGCTCATCAAGGGGCACCGCCCCGGCGGTGACACGGGCGGCGTGCTCCAGGGCGGCGACTTTGCCGGGACGTGCGTAGTCGGCGAACACCTCGTCCAGGTGCGGGCCGGTGATTCGGACAGGTCCGATACGGCGGCCGCCGACAGTGAGCGACATGTAGTGCTCGAACCGGTCGAGCACCGCCACTTCGTCTGCGCTCGGCTTGTCCCCCCACTCCGCGGTGATCGGAGCGATCGCCGTCTTGGATCCCGCCGTGGACGCCAGCGTGGACGCGTTCTGCGTCAAAGACATCCGCACCGGGGCCGGCAGACGCCCCAGCAACTGGGTCATCCCGTGCACCGAGACCCTGAACTTGCGGAAATCTTCGAACATCGACGCGATGGTTTCCGGGGCGGCACCCGTCAGGGTGATCAGCTCGTCGAAGTACAGCCTGAACCGCCGCCGTTGCTCCTCAGGTGTGTCCCGCCGCGAACGCACTGCCCGCAACAGGTCCCGCGCGATCAGCGCGGTCAGCAGCCGGTCAGTGGGTCCGTTCCCGGCCGGACACACCCACACGACCAGCCCGTTGTCCATAGCCGCCCGGCTGTTGTAGACACCGACGGGCTGACCCAGAAAAGCTCGGGTGACAGGGTTGGAGGCCAGCCGGGCGAGCGGATTGAGGACGACCCCGAACGCGTCCGGGGGAAACGTCGGAAACACCGTCCGCCACCACGCCCGCGTCTCCTCGTCCAGCCGGTCCGCCACGGTGGCCAGCGCCGCGCTCCGGAAGCCGGGGTCGGAGAGCAGCGACCGCATGTGGAAGATGGTGGTCTGGTCTTCGCGGCGGCCGGCCTGGCAGGCGGCCTGGTTGATGGCGACCAGCACGGCCAGGGACGACGTGAGGATGGTCAGCGCGCGGGGAGCGGCGGCATCGTCCCAGCCGAGTATGGAGGCGAAGGCGTCGGTGACCGCCTCGACGACATCGTGCGGAGTCTGCCCATGGTGCATGGCGATCGGATTCCACGAGGTCAACATCGGGGAGGACCCTGCTGCGTTGAGGTCGATCAGCGCAATCCTCTGCATCAGGTGGTCGTGTGCGAGGAACGTCGCGGCGCGCGGCCAGGAGTCGCGGTGCGGGTCGACGAACATCAACCCGCCGCCGGCGTGTGCCCACGCGATCGCCTGCGCCAAAGCACGTTCCGTCTTCCCGCCACCGGCCTTGCCCACTCCGCACTCGAACAGCGTCTCGACCGTGTGGGTGGCGACCAGACGCCGCCGGCCGTCGGGTCCCCGGTATATGCCCTGCAGCAACAGCTCAGGATCCCCGAACTCGAAGGTCGGCAGGTCACCGGCGAGCAGCGGAAGCCGGCAGTGGACGGTGGGCGGCTTGAGCAGCCCGGTCAGTTCCTCCAGTCGCACCCAGTTTGCGCGGGGCGGCTGGCATTGACCCAAGTCCCAGCGCCGCTCGAAGCTGCGCCGGGTGGGCCAGTGATCGGCACCGAACCGCCACGGGCCCAGCCGCCAGCCGCGCATGGCCCACCGGGAGCGGCCGCCGAACACATCGAACCCGGCTTGGAGTTGGGCGAGGCGGGCCTGGGCACGGCCTTCGATGTTGGACGCGCACATCACGAGCAGCTGCACCCGGACGAGGTGGTCGTCATGGGCGAGCTTGCCGAGCGCCTCGGCCGGGTCCACCCGGCGCGGCACCGGGGGCATCACCAGCCGCCGGGCTGATCCGTCCTTGCCGGTGACCAGGGCCTGCAGGTTCCAGGCCAACGAGTCCTCGATCCCGGTAGCGTCCTGGCGCACCCAGCGTGCCGCGCGCTGGGTCTCCCGGCGCTCCTGGCGGCGTGCGGCGCTCATGAGCTGTAGACGGCGAGCGCGCAGTGCCCACTTGGGGGCGCGCTGGATGTCGAGGCGGACCTCGGCGAGGTCGCCCAGTTCGGCGCGCAGGTCGGACACGGCGTCGACCAGGGGCTGCAGCGGGTCGGGCTCCAGCGGCACCTCTCGCAGGGGAGAGGTGAGCTTGCCGCGCAGGATGAACTCCGCCCGCACCACATGGTCGCGGGGCTTGTCCACGATCGGACGGGCCCGGTCGACGGTGACGTCCGGCCCGAACGGGGTGATGCTCAATAGTCGTTCGCCACCCGCGGGGCCTTCGATGCGGTAGCGCAGTGGGCTGGAGCCGTCCGCGCGCAGCCTGATCTGCACGGTCTTCGACCGGCGCGGCGCCCACCACGGCATGGTCGTCGAGGCCCGCGCCAGCTGCACCCCGCGGCGGAAGATTTCCTCGATGCCCGGGTCGAAGTGCCGGGTGGGGGTGAGCTCCAGGGCCATCCGCTCGGCACAGGCCCGCCGCGCGAGGCGCCGCACCACCATCTCGCCCACGCCCCAGGGCACGGCGATGGCGAGGGCGAGGAGGTACCAGTGGTCGTAGAGCCAGTCGACGGCTTCGACGAGCCAGGTGACCAGGCCGAGTACCTGACCGGAGGCCTCCTCAAAGGCCTGGCCCGTCAGATACGAGGCTGTGGAGTCCATGTCGGCTCTCCCTTCTTGATGCTGCGGGTGAAGAAAAGATCGGTGATACGGAGGTCGGTGTAGGTACCGCCGCGGTCCGTGCCGGCCCACACCAGATGGACCACCGCTTTGCTGGAGCTGCCGTCACGGCGGGCGTTCGCGGCCTGGATACGGAAGCGAACGGTGGCGAATGCCGGGGCCACCGCCTGGTCCGAGTCGGGGAAGACGTCCGGCCACTTCGTCCGGCCGACTCCGGTGGCGTCCGCGCGCAGCAGCGCCCGGCCGGCGGTGAGCAACTGCCGCTCGTCGGCGGCGGGAAGGTCGGATGGCCAGGCTGCCTCCAGCGACTGCTGGACAGCCCGGTCGCCGGCCACGCCTTCGCCATGCGGCGGCAGAGCGGACTCGAGGACCGACGGTGTCGATGCGGCGAGCGTGGTGGAGACAGACGCAGCGGCGGTTGACTTGTCGGCGGGCGGCGCCGAGGCCGCAGAGGACTGATCCGCGGTCACGGTGGACGACGTCTCGGGGGCCGGTGGCTCCTGGCTGTGCGGTACGCCCAGCAAGGCGACGCCGACGACGGCGAGGAGGGCGGCGCTCACGATCAGCAGCCGCGGCGAGCGCGCCGGAGAAGTGGTCACAGCAGCCTCGCTCCCCCCGCGAAGCCGGACATGGTGTTCACGCCGTCCAGGCGCACCACCGTCCCCGGTTTGGGGGCGTTGACCATCTGCCCGCTGCCCACGTAGATGCCAACGTGATAGATCGTCGCGTCGCGTCCGGGAGCGGTGGCATAGAAGACGAGGTCACCGGGCTTGAGCGCGAGCGTGCCGAGGCTGGCCGGGATCCGCTGGCCGACCCCGGCCTGGGCGGACGCGACGCGCGGCAGGCTGATGCCGGCCCTCGCGTACGCGTACTGCGTCAGCCCCGAGCAGTCGAAGCCCTTGATCCCCGTGCCGCTCTTCCCGCTCGGCGAGCAGCAGGACCCGGTCGATTTGCCGTTCGCGTTGCCACCGCCCCACGAGTAGAGCACACCGCGCTGGGAGAGCGCCGCCTCGATGACGGTGCGAACCTTGCCCGTGACGTTCTTCAGTTCCGAATCCTTGGCGGCCGCCGTGTACTGGTCGATCCACCCGAGCACGTTGGCGACGTACTCACCTGATTGGTTGTACTGCAGGATCGCGGCCTTGAGCTGGGCGCGCTTGGTCAGGTCACGGCCGTTGCCGCACAGGTAGATCGCGGCGCCGAGCGCGGCGTCGTCGGCATTGTGCGGGTCGGCAATCTTGTCGCCGCCTGCGTCCGTCCCGACGCCTTCCCAGGTGGAGGGCAGGAACTGGAAGGGGCCGACAGCGCGCTCGCCTTGAGAGGTGCCGTCCCACTTGCCGCCGTCGGTGTCCTTGAAGACGGTGGTGTTGCCACCGGCCCCGGAACCGTTGAGGAGCACCCCGTAGATCTTCGGGCGGATGTCTCCGTTGCCGGCAATGTTGCGGCCCACCCCGTGGTTGGACTCGACCTTGGCGATCCCCGCGAGGACCGGCCAGCGCATGCCCCGGCACTTCGGCACATACTTGCCGACCTGCTGGACGGCCTTCTTGTACGCGGCCAGCATCCGCGGCGGGATGTCCGCCGCACTGCCGCCCTCGGCGATCCCGCCGTCATCCTGCGCAGTCAACGCGACGTACGCGCTGATCGCGTTCCCCACCGGCGCGGCACAGCACACGGCGGCGAACAGCAGCATCCCCACCACACAGCCCCACTTGGCCTTCCGTCCGCGACGGCGCCTCACTCGCCATCACCACCGTTGCGGGTGCCGTCTGTCCCGTCCGTCGGATGCGGCCGCGAACCGTCGTTGTGCCCCCGGTCGAATGCGTCGCGGAGCCGACGACGCAACTCGGAGGGAGCGTCCGTCAGCCGCTGCGGGGGAGCGGACGGCGTCGGCGCCGAGCGCCGCGTACCGGGGTTGCCCGGCCGTGTCGTAGTGCTCCCAGTGGGCAGGCGACGGCTGCGGAAGCCTATTTCGCCTCGGTCGTCGTTGTGGTCGCGCATCACCTGGGCGGTGTGCCGGCCCACGTCGCCCCAGGCCCGCCGGTCTTCGCGCACGGTGTTGCGCCACACCTGAACCTGCTGGCGGGCGTCCTGGGTGTAGCGCGAGCCGCTCTGCCCGGCCCGGCGTACGTTGGCCGGCAGACCTGCCGTCGTTCCGTAGGCGGCCCGGCCGCCTCGGTTGAGGATGCGGTAGCCGCGGAAGCGGACGAGCCGGTTGTGGGCTCGCGTGGACAGCAGGGTGCGGTCGGTGTTTTGGTCGTGCAGCACCTCACCGGTGTTGCGGTCGACGACCTGGCCCTCCTCATCGCGGTAGCGGTCCCGCGGGCCACCGAGCCGGAGGCGGCCGCCCTCACCCTCACCCTCACCGTCGACGCCGCCCACGGTGGCGCCCTCACCGTCGACGCCGGTGGGCTTTTGCCACTTGGCCAGCTGCTCCTTGTCCGGGCGCCTGCCGATCAGCAGCCAGTGCGCACTCTTTACGCCGAGCCGCGCGCCGAGCCCGGCACCGGCCGCCGCGGCGGTCAGTGGCGCGAGGCCTCGCCCGGCCTCCGCAGCCGCGTCGGCGAACATCTGCCCGGTGTCGAAGGGCATGCCAGCGCCGTCGAGGAACGAGGAGAGGGCGCCCATCAGGCGATGTCGGGTGCCCAGCAGCCCGAACCGGCCGCCACCGCCGCCGCCGGTGAAGGCGCGCAGTCCGCCGCCGTATCCGCCCATGGCTGCGGGGGAGTTCATGGCGAGTGCGGCGCCGAGCTCGGAGGTATCGCCGGGCATGTGGGTGCCGCCGACCTTGGCGTAGCGCATCCGCATGGCCATACGACGGCCGAAGGATGTGATGCCAGTCAGCAGTCGGCGGTGCCCGGCCGCGCCCGCGATGGCCAGCACGTCGATCAGGAGGATCCGCTCCACCATCAGGTCGGGCCCGTTGGTGATGGTGGCGTCGATGGCGATCCCGAAGAACGGCACAAAGGCGCAGACGCCGACCATGGCGAGGATCGCGATGCCCCAGATCGACAGCCACTTCCACACCGTCTGCCGCGGAGGCCCTGGCAGCATGCCTGCGATGAAGGTGACGCCGCCGGCAGCCGCCGCTGCGGCGCAGATGCCCTGAGTACCGAGCAGCACGATGGCGGAGGACAGCAGCATGCCGCAGATGAACAAGGCCGCGATCAGCAGCAGCGCGGCGCCGCTGACGCGCCACCAGGTGGGCTTTTCGGCGTAGTCGGCACAGGACTTGCCGACGTCGCCGGCCTTCTCCATATCCTGGAGGAAGGCGTAGAACTCGCGGTCCTCGTCGGTGACGATCGCGTTGGAAGCGTCCAGCAGTTCGCCGCCCGGGGTGAGCTCCGGCAGGCTGTCGCTGCCGTCGTTCCCGGGGACGTCATCGGTGCCGCGCTCGCAGTACTTCTTCGCTTCGCCCTTGATCAGGTCGCAGGCGTCTTTTCTGTCCTCGTTCCCCTGCTTGGCGTCGGCCTTGTATCCACCGGTGATCCACTTCAGGTGGACGGCGTAGGCCCTGCGGTCGGAGTCCTTGGCGGGGTCGAGGATGCGCCCGTACTCAAGCAGCATGTACGGCTTGACGATCAGCGCGTTGGTGATCGAGTCCTGGATCGGGCGGGCCACGTCCGTCGAGGAGACAGGGGCTTCGTTCTCCCGCTCCAGGCACTTGATCTCGGCGTTGCCGGCCATGCCATCGCAGGGGCCCTTGCTGGCGAGCTTGCCGCCCCAGTCATAGGAGTTGACACTCTGCTGGGCGACCTCGGCGGCCACCTGCTGGGTCTGCCCCAACGGTCCGTTCTGCGTGAGCAGGTAGTCGGGTCGGACGAAGGTGGACGCGGCGAACGCCGCGATCAGCAAGGTCAGGAAGATCTCGCCGAGACCGCGGCTGACCCGGCCGCGCACAATCATGAATCCGGCGAACACGAAAGCCCAGGCCAGCAGCAACCCTTTGAGACCAAGGGTATCGACGACCACGTTGTCGTAGGCGTCGGCGACCTTCTGGGCCGGAACCGTGAGGATCTTCAGCAGCGGGAACCGGAAGGCGACCTCGATGGCCCACCCTCCCAATCCGACCAGCAGTCGGATGAGGGTGAACAGGCCGGACAGGGCGAAAGCGAGGGACTGCGTCTTGAAGCTGACGATGGAGCCGCCCTCGGCGTTCAGCTCGTAGCCGTTGATCGGCACCCCCTCGGAGGAGGTGATGTTCAGCGGTGCGAGGAGGTCACCGGTCTCACTGTTGCCGCTCGCCGCGTACACGACCTGGCTGTTGACCAGGACGAAGAGCCCGGAGAGCAGGACGACGAAACCGGCCGAGCGGAGCGTGCCGCGGTCTGGGTGCCACATTCAGCGCCGCCCGTGTCCGGCAGCACCCCGGCGCCGCCACACGACGACGGCAGCCAGTCCTGCAGCGGACGGAATGACCATCCACGCCGCGCTGGCGCCGTCGCGGGGAGCCTCGTCCGCGGAGGACGCGGTGGAGCTGGTGCCGCGCTCGCAGTACTCCTTGGCCGGGCCCACGACCAGATCGCACGGATCCTGGCGCGCGGAGCCGGAATGGGAGTCAGCGGCGAAGGCCTGCCCGGTGCGCGGCCACCACGACTCCGGCACGCCTGCCCCCACAACCAGGGCGAGCAGGGCGGCTGGCAGGGCTATCACTATCAGGGCGCTCGCCACGGCGGCGATGCGCCGGCAGCGGGATGAGGAGAAAGAAGACGCGGTCATGAGACGTGCTCCTTCGGTCGTGCCGTGTCGGGACCACCGGAGGCGTGCGCAGGGCGCGCGGCCGTACGGCGGCCCGGCGTGGTGGCGATGGAGGCGGTGATGCGCCCGATGCGGGGGATGACGGCTTTGACCCGGCCCGTGTTCTGCCGCGGGCAGGCCAGCAGGAACTCGCCCTCCCGGCCCTTCTGGCCGACGGGGGACAGGCCGGTGGTCACCAGCCGCAGCAGCTCCGGATCGTTCGAGTCGAGCCCGACGAACTCCAGGCCGCGGCGGGCACGCTCACGGTCAGCGGTACGGGCGAGCGCCCGGTAGGCCATCAGCCCGCGGTCGGGGCCGAGCTCCAGGGAGTCGTGGGAGGCGGCGAACAAGCCGGCGCCGTGCTTGCGGCCGTCGTGGAGGATCTCGTGGACCAATGCGGTGCCCTCGGCCGACGAGGTGAGCCAGTACAGCTCGTCCGCTACCACCGCGGTGAACCGCTCGGGGTCCTCGAACGCGGTCTGCCGGGCGATCGCAGCGATCAGGTAGAGCACCGCGCGCCCGATCAGCGCCTCCAGCGGCTGCTGGTGCAGGATCTCCGGATTGTCGAACGCGGCCTTGGGCGGCAGCTTCAGACCGGCCGTCGTGATCACGATCATGTCTGAGGCGCTGGAGGCGTCCAGCCGCACCGGCGGCAGAGTGGGGTCGAACACCATCCGGGCCAGGGAGTTGGAGGCGACGACGCGGACGAGGCCGGCGAGGGCGGAGGCCGCGTCCTGCCGCTTGCCCACCTCGCTCGTGGCCATCTCCTCCAGGACCTCCAGCACGCGCCGCATGGAGGGGGCGTCGCCGGCGGCGGCCTGCTCGACGGCGTGGTGCAGGACCTCGCCGTTGGTGCTCATCGGGCCGATGCCGAGCTGCAGGGTGAGGTAGGACAGGGCGTAGTGGCGGCCTTCGGGTCCGTCGAACATGCGCAGGGGGTCGATGGACACCTCGGCCTGGGCGGCGTCGATGATCTGGACGCGGCCCGCAGCCGCGGTACGGGCGAAGGTGGCCCACTCGCGCACGGGGGTGCGGTCGATGCAGATCGCGCAGCCGCCGCGCGCCCACACCGCCTCCGAGATCAGCTTCTGCAGGACGCTCTTCCCGGCTCCCAGGTCACCGACGATGCCCAGGGAGGCGCTGGCGTCGTGCTTCGGCGCGTCCGCGACGTTGATCATGACGGGACGGGTGGTGCCGCAGTCCAGGTCGAAACCGAGGAACATGCCGTTGGGGTCACCGACCTCCCCGGTCGTGAAGGCGCCGCCCAGGGCCCAGTCCTCGGAGACCTGATGCTGGGTGAACTCCCGCACCACACCCGGCCGTGCGGTGCCCGGCAGCCCGAGCAGGAACAGTGCCTCCTGAAGGCCGGCCGGGCGCACGGCCCGGTAGTCGGCGCCGCCGAGCAGGGCCGCCAGGGCCCGGGCGCGGGCGTCGCAGATCGCGGCGGTCGGCCCCCACACGGTCAGCACGGTCACCGACTGCACCTCGACCTCGACCGAGGTGCGTGACAGACGGGCGTCCAACTCGCCCAGGTCGCGGGCCGCCTCAGTCAGCGAGGTCGGCATGCCGGTGGGGCGGGCGTCGTACTGGTCGGCCTGGTCGACGAGTTCGTTCCGCTTGCGCCGCACCTGGTCCCGCGCCTTCTCCGCAGGCACCAGCGTGAGGTCGATGGTGTAGTCGACGGGAAAATCGAGCGTCTCCAATTGCGCGAACAGGTCGGCAGCATCCGCGCTGACCGCGGGCGGGCACTCGGCGAGCGCCAACTGCGCCTGGTAGCCGGTGCCGGCGTCGGACTCGATCTGCAGCCACCGCCTGCGCAGCGGGGAGGCAGTCTTGATCCGCCACCAGGCCTTGCGCCCCGACCGCGTGAGCTGGTCGGCGCTCTTGAGCTCGTCGACGTCGTCGAGCTCCGGGTCGATACCGCCCTCCTGGAGGCGGGCCTGCCCGAGATCGGCGTAGCTGGGGGAGTGCAGCACCCCATCGCGGACCTGCCCGCCGTACAGCTCGCTGCTTTCGGCTTCGGCCAACAGCGGCTCATCCAGACCGCGGTGCAGAGCGTGCTGGATCATCCACACGATCTCCGCCGGGCGCGCAGGGCGGAACGCGATGCCGCCCGCGAGTGCGGCCTCCACCCGTGAGGCCTGCTCCTGGTACGCGGTCACTTCCCGCCGCGCCACCGGCGTCGGCCGCATGCCCAGCGCCGGGGCGATCTCTGCCCACATCGCGCCGAACTGAGCAGTCATATGCATGCCGGCGCCATCGGTCGACAGGGGGACCGCCAGCCACAGCGTGCGGCGGTGCATCTCCTGCCCGTCCAGCAGATCCAGCGTGGCCTCGACGTTCTCCACCCACGGGTGGGTCTGGCCCGGCGGCGCATCGGCGGGTTCGATGCCCTCGATCATGCGCAGCGCGACTTCCCCCGGATCGACGCGGGCGCACAGGCCGAACAGCCGTGGCGCCCCGGACAGGGACCGCACCAGATGTGTGATCTTGGCGAGTTGTTCCTCCCGTGCGGCGGATGGCACATAGGTGCCCTGCACGGTCTCCTCTGTGCGGCCTTGCGCGTCGGGACCCGGGTGCAACCGGTAGAGGGCCCACACGCTGCCGTGCGTCGACCACACCAGATGCCCGGCGATGTGACGGATCGGCACTCTCATCGCGCACCCCCCTGTCCGGCGAGCGCGAGCAGCTGCTGCACACCCGACATCGGCCTCACCGGCTCCGAACCGGCGCCCGCCGGGCGACCGCCCGACCGTGACCGTGCCGGTCCCGGGCGCGGCGTACGCGCGGCGGACGCCTGCGTCCGCGGAGCCGCGGCGACCGGCGCGGCCGGGGTGAGACCCTCGATGACGAAGCCGCCGGCCAGAGGGCGGGCGGTGTGGTCGCGGGCCGCCCGCCCGCCGATCCGGCCCCCGCGCGGCTGCCAGCACAGCAGCAGCCAGCCCAGGGCCGCCGGGAGCGGGGCACGTCCTCCGATCTTCTGACGGCGCACGGCCCAAATGGCCAGCAGCCAGGCGGCGATGGGGACCGGCCCCATCCACGACCACCACGGAATCGTCTTGACGAGCAGGAAGCCGCCGACGACAGCGAGGAGTATCTGCGCGGGCGTGAACGGGCCGAGCGGGATTCGCCAGTCGGCCACCTTGCCCAGCACCCAGGGGTGGCGGCGGGCCGCGGTGTAGAAACGGCCCATCCGCACGGATGCGGCGGCGGTCACAGCCAACCTCCGACGCCGGCGGAGTGTTCACGGTCGGCCGCAGGCTCACCCTGCACGATGCCGGGAACGGCGGGCGCCGACTTGGAGGGGTTCTTGACCTCGTCCTCGAACATGTTGGCCAGGTCGTTGCGCGAGTTGTACAGGCCGAGCGCGATCACCATCAGAATCAGGGCGCCGATCCCGGCCTTCAGGCTGAACTTCTGGAACATGATGACGACGACGAGCACGAGCAGCCCGGCCTGCAGGCCCTTGGTCGCCCAGCGCTCGAACATACTGATCCACGAGTCACCGAGGTCATCGAGCTTCCCGGCGAGCACCACACCAGTGGTCATGACCGGCCGCCTCCCGCCTGGGCGGTGCCGGACTGCAGCCCTGCGACTTCCCAGCGGCCCGAACGGACCTTGAGCGTCAGCTCATACGCCAGCGGCCACCGCCCGGCACTGTCGCGGGCCTCCACCTGGGCCATCACCCGCACCCGGGTCCCGTCCTGCGGGACGGACTCGGCGGACGCGTCCTGATCGGCGGCGAGCAACTGCTGGACCGTGACCGTCTCGTACGGGGCGGGGGAGACAGGCGACAGACTCACCGCGGGAGCGAGGTAGCGGTCGACTTCACCGGCCCCCGTCAGATACGCGGCGAGGAACTCCCCAGCCGCGGACGACAGATCGCCGTCGGTCGGGACGGTCACCTTGTACGGCGACTGCACCTCCCCGGCGCGCGCCGGGCCGGCCACCACCCCGGGGGCACCGGACACGGTGAACGAGGCGCGGGCTGAGTCGGCGACGACCGGCACCGCGAAGTAGCGCACCGAGCCGTCGGCGTACTGCGCAGCCAGCGTCACCGACCACGCCTCGCCGGTCTGCTGCGCACTGCGCACGGCCACGACCGACTCCGGCCCGGGCTGCGCACCCGACGTATCGGGAAGATCAACGTCCGGGCCCATCGACTGCGCAAGCCGGGCCTGCGCACTGCTCTCGTCGCCCGCGTGGCTGCGCAGCCACGCGTCGAGGAACACCGTGGCGTACCCGGCCGGGTTGGCGGCCGCGGCCGTCTTCACGGTGGCCGGCTTCGCCGTGGGGGCCGCCTGGACCACGGTCGCCGGCGTGGCGACGGCGACGGCCAGCGCGACGGGACCAGCCGCAACCGCGGCCCACACGCCCAGGCGGCCCAGGTGGACCCGGCGCCGCATCTGCTGCAGCCGGGCGCCCGCGGCCGTCGGAGGAGCAGGCTGCTCCTCCCGTGACTGCTTGGCACGAGACATTCCAAACTCCCAGGTCAGAGCGAGTTTTTTGCTTCTGACCCGAGACAACCGGCCGCCCCCGACCCGACCACCGACCACGAAGGCCCGACCACGATCACGAAGGGGACACAAACCCGTGGTCGGGGTCATGGTCGGCCCGACCACAGACCCGACCACGACATTTCGCACCGTGTGGAGTCCCGCTTCGAAGCGGTGATCGGGGCGGCCGGCGCAGTGGTGCGCACGCGCGGGGAAGCCTGCGGGCGAGCAGTACCTCGTCTCCCGGCCCAGGCGACTGCGCAACCAGAACTGTGGATCGCAGCCGGACGCCGAGGGCACCCGCGCACGGCTGCGTAGTCGCACGCGCAAGCCGATTGCGCACGACGCACGGACCGCTGCGCAGCGCCCCGCGTACGGCAGTGCGCCCCGATTGCGCAGCGGGGAGCAGACCGCCGTTCAACACCGGCTGCGCGCTCTGGCCGGTGGCCGGGCCCGCCGCCGCAGAGGGCCTCAATCTGTCCCGGAATCTCCAAAGAGGGCGTCGCGGATCGAAGCCGCCACGACGCGGAACGCGCCGGAGAACGCTCCGCCGATCGCAGCCAGGCCAGCCTTCTCCCAGAAGTCCTTCCGCTCCGAAGCCTTGTCCCCGGCTTCCTGCGCGGGCTGCGCCGAACCCCCACCGACTGCCTCGCCGGACGGATCCGACTTGGGGGTGCGCTGCTCGTTGCTCACTGCTCCTCCAAGAGCTGTATCGAAAGGTCCGCCGTCCCGGACAGGGGCGGCGGAGAGGACGATGGAGAACCCAGGGGTTAGCCCCGCAACTCGACCTGTCGAGGAGCGCGTTCAGCAGATCCACGTCAGCGGACGCTGGGACGCGCGCCCTCGACCCACCACTCGTCCGCGTCGGCGTCCGTCGGCTCCGGAGGTCTCGCCGGACGGCCGAACGGGCCGGACACGGAAAGCCCCTGCCGATGCGGCAGGGGCTTGCGTCGAAGCCAACAGATCAGACCCCGGGACAGTCATTCAATGGTTGGCCGCATCGCCTCATAAAGAGACGATCCGGCGGTGCACGGGCTTGAGGCCGTACGCCGACGCTGCCTCGCAGCGGCCCGCTGCCGCCGACCCGTACAACTCAGGGCGCCGCCGTACGTCTCCGAGATGACGTACGCCGGAGAGAACAACGCGGACAACGCCGACTGCCGTCGAACACCCCGCGCCGTCCGCGAAGCAACTGCCCGACGCGTGGTCGGGCCCGACCACGCCCCCGACCACGGCAGCCCAGCGCGCATGTTGCCGGAACGTGATCGATGGTCGGGGGTTGTGGCCGCCGCTGTGGTCGGCGTCGACGGGTGAGCTGCCTCCATGGATCTCACGCACGTCCCCTCGCCCGTCGGCACCACCCGTCGCGCGTCCGCGAACGGCGTGGGCTGCCGCGCGCAGAGCGGCGCACTCACGGACGCGCGATGAACGGAGCACGGATCCGCCGCGGCCCGATGGCCGGCGACCAGTTCACCCAGATCGCCAACGGCCTCTTCCGCGACAGCCGCCTCACCTACAAGGCGAAAGGAATCTTCGGATACATCAGCACGCACCAGGACGGCTGGCAGGTGACCGTCGCCGGGCTCGTCCGCTCCGGGCCGGACGGACGGGACGCGGTGCGCACCGGGCTGCAAGAACTGGAGACCCACGGCTACCTGATCCGCGAGCGCCTCCGTCGTACGAACGGCACCCTCGGCGAGATCGTCTACTCCATCACCGACCGCCCCACCTTCGTCGACGTCCTGATGGCGGACGCCGCTACGGCGCTCCCCGCGCCGACTGCGTCCACGGAAGGCCGGGGCGACTACAGCGTGGGGATCCGCCGTGGCGTGATGGCCGGCGACCAGTTCACCCAGATAGCCAACGGCCTCTTCCGCGACAACCACATGTCCTTCAAGGCGAAGGGGCTGTTCGGACTGATCAGCACCCACCGCGACGGCTGGCACATGACGGTCGCGGACCTGGCCCGCCGCGGCCGCGAAGGCGTCAACGCGGTGACGACCGGGCTGGAGGAGCTGGAGCGCTACGGCCTCCTGCAGCGGGACCGCGACCGCAACCCCGACGGCACCCTCGGCCCAGCCACGTACTTCATCACCGACCTGCCCAGCCTGCAAAACGCCAGGTCACAACCAGAGTCGGGAAATCCAGGACTGGATAACCCTACGTTGGCTGACCGCCCCACAAAGAACACCATCAGTAAGAAGACCAACAAGCAGAAGACCAGAACCGTCCCTCCGTGCGCCCCCGGCGAGCGCACGAGCGGCCGCCCGGCTACGCCTCCGCCGAAGCCGGTCACGCCTGCGCCGCAGGATCTGGACCCAGGCACCCGACTGCTGCTGTCGATCGGGGCGGCCCATCCCGAACTGCTGCTGCAGGAGAAGGCCTTGTACGACCAGGGCCGGATCATGACCACGATGCTGGACGCCGGCTGGAGCCCCGAGCACCTGCGCCACGTCATCACCAGCCGCCCGCTGCCCAGCAGCATCCGGACCTCCGTCGACGCGATCGTCGCCGCCCGACTGCGCTCCGCCCAGAGCTACCCGCCCCCAGTCGCGTACGTCGACGACCTCGACCCGGACGAACGCTCACTGACACCGCAGCCCTCCACGACGGCCGCCGCCGCCCGCACGGTCTCCCAGGCGATCACCTACCGGGCGCTCGTCGAATGCGCGGGCTGCGGCCTGCCCGGCACCGTCCCCGGACAAGACCTCTGCCCGGCCTGCCTCGACTGGCCGCTGTGCCGAACCTGCCCCGGACCGACTCCCCGCCGCGCTCACCCCGATGGCAACGGACGCTGCGCCACCTGCACCACCGCCCTGATCGACCCTCTGGAAGCGAGCACCTCATGACGGACACGCTCCACACACCACCCCGGACGGCACCCCAGCAGCCTCTTCGTCCGTTCGCCCGCGATCCGAAACGGTGGGAGGAAGAACGATCCCGCGCGCAGCAGGCCGGCCACGTCTGCTGCGACACTGCGTGCACCGGCACGTGTGAACCTGCGCTCGTGTACGAGCGCACCGGGTGGGGGTGGCTCGCCTGGACCGTGCCCGCAGACGGCACCCTGCCCGAGCGCCCACGGCAGATCGGGGTGCTCCCCCCGGGCGCGGCGATGACACAGCGACTGGCCGTGCGCTGGCTGACCCGGCGCCCCGCCACCCGCATCGCCCTGGCCCCCGCCAGCCCAGTCTCCTTTCGGCTCTCCGCAGTCGCCATGGGGATCATCAGCCTCTTCGCCGCCATGTTCGCCCTCGGCCGCGGCATCCCCGCCGACCTTGTGCTGCCAGCGATGCTGCTCGCCCCCTTGCTCACCGAGCACCTGCCCGACCGGCTCGACGACCAGGCCGGCGAACACGTCCGCAGCGTCGAAGGAGACGCCGCATGCCATTACTTGCAGCGCCTCGCCGCCCTGCACACCTACCTCGTCAAGGCCGCCGCCGACAGCGACCGCTACGAACTGCACCGCTCGGCCGAGGTCGGCCAGAACCTGCTGTGGGACGCCGCTGGCCTGCTCCTGACCGAGGACACCCGCTTGGCCTCGGCTCAACTCATCGACCGTGAGCGGCTGATGCTCCAGCTCGCCGACCAAGTCGCCCAGACCCTGGAGCGCACTCGCACCGAAGCCCGCTCCGGCGAAGCGAACCAGCCCTGCGGGCACGAAGGCCCGCTGGGCCCGCTCCCGCCCGGCTTCGAGCCAGCGGCACGACCAGGACCTCGACGCTCGCCGGGCACTTCACCGCTGAAGGGATACCGCACCCGGACCCAGGCCGAGTCCGACGACTCAGTCCGTACCACCGATGTCTATCTGCTCTTCGCACACGAGGCCTACTGCCCCGGCGATGGTGCCCAGGAGATCAACACCACCCTGGTAGCCGCCGACTCCCTGCTCCACCCCCACGTGCTACAGCCCGACGGCGCTCAGATCCACGACCGCCTCACCCAGGGGCGCCAGCCAAGCGAGATCATCCCGCTGTCCACTCTCACCCACGAACTCAACGGTGGCCCCGGCTGGCCGGCGGTGGGCGACTGGGAGAAGGTCACCACCGACCTCGTGCAGCTCGTCCATACAGGGGAATGCGACGCCCTCAGCCTCGGACTCCCCGAGATCGCGCGCGCCCTCATCATCACCGGCCCGTACAACCACGTGAGCGCATTCGACGCCGCAGCCGACGAGTTCATCACCTACGGGCCGAAGGAGCGCGCGGCCGTCCTGGCCGAGGTCGACATGTTCCTCGCCTGCCTCGTAGCCGAGCAGGATCTCTGGCCGGGCCAGGGCCTGCTGCCCCCGCTCTTCCGCCAGGCGTAGACCACCATCCCCTTGGTGCGGCGGCGCCGACGACCACCAGGCCCGTTGTCAGAGCCTGAAGAAGCGCTCGGAAGTGACCGGGGAGCCAAACGTCCACGTCAGCCCATCCGCCACGCTGACAATCGAGGCCTGAACCTGTCGTGCCCCGGCCACCTGGTCGGGGCACGCGTGGGCGCGGGCTACTCTCCAGACACCTGCTGGAGTACCGCCATGCCTTCCTTGGCCAGCGCCTTCATCCCCGCGGTGACGGGATCACCCTCCTTGGCCCCGTCGACGACAGCCAGGAGGGCCCTGGTAGGGGGACTGCTGAGGAATCCGAGGTCCTTGTTCTGCTCCTCACTCAGCTTGGACCATACCTGCTTCTCTTTCGCACTCAGCTGGGAAAATGCCTGGTTGAAGTCGTTCTGTGACACGGCTTTGTTCCTTCCGTACGGGGACGCTATCTGGGAGGCCTTCCCTCGCAGGACTGCTGCAGCCGCAAGTTCACTCTGGCGGGGGTTCTTGCCGATTGTCTGCTGGCGTAAAGCCGGTCGGTCAGGTCGTTCTGAGGACCCTTCTCCCGCCTACGACGAACCGTCATACCGCAGGCGGTCTCGCGGAGCTGGGGAAGCCCCACATAGCCGTCAGCGCCCGCGCATGATCTGGGGCCATGCCGACGTCCATCCATCTATAGACACACCGCCGTCCGGCACCGCCGTTACCGAAACGCCGTTACGGAACGGATACTCCTGCCCCACGGGCAACACGGCCGCCCTGACCTGCGGCGTCGAGGTTGCAAAACACCCAGTAAGGCTCCGGCCCGTGGGCGAGGAACTGCTCCAGGACGCCCAACCGCTGCGCACCGTACTCGGCGCATCCACGACCGATGATGCGCAAAGCGCTCAGAACTGGCTCGACGAGGCACAGGAGGCCCTCGCCGCCGGCCGAGGGCGGACGGCCGTGTGCTACCTTCGCCGCGCCGAGGACGCTGCGCGCCGTGACGCCGGGCGAGGCGTGGACGCAACCCTTGCCCCGTTCGACACCATCCGCCAACGCGTGGACGAGATCGACGAGACGGCCGGACCGTTCAGCGGCCCAGGGCTCAAGGCGTAACGCACCGGTCCAACAGCACGGCGCCCCAGAAGACTGGGGCGCCGATCTCGTTCTCGTGTACCCGTCCCGGCCGGAGTGCTGGTCGAACCCCGGGGACTGTCCAGTGTTCGTTGGGACTCGGTGCGGTCAGGGTGCCGAGGAACGGCGGGCGGCCAAATCCTCGACGCGGGAGCGTCTCCAACGCTGCTGGCGCGGGCGGCCGGCACTTCCGCGGCGGTGCTCGACCCCATCCGGCTCGCCGAGGCCGGGGAGATAACCGTGCCCCAGCGCGCTGAGAAAACTGTCCGCATCCTTGTAGCCGAGGATCCGGGCCGCATCCGCTGCTCCGACCAGGTCCTCGTGGTCCTCGTCGACGGCTGGTAGCGCCCCGCGCTGGCGGGCGACGGCGACGACGGTAGCCCGGCGCCACTTCTTGCTGGGCCGCCCGCGGACACCTTCCTTCTTCTCCATGGCGTCCGGCTCGGGCAACTCCGGGACGCGGACCTGGGAGAGGGCACTGGAGAAGGAGGCGGCGCTGCCGTATCCGAGCAGGGCAGCGACCTCGGCCGTACCGAGCAGCTCGTCGGGGTCCCCGTCCGCCGACACCTCGGGCAGCGGGACGGACGCGGCTGATCCGCGCCTGCCCTTGCCTGGTCGGCTGGTAGCCCAGTCGACGATCGTGCCGCGCCGCCAGTGCGGGCCGTCCACGCCGTCGTGGTCTGGCGGGGGAAGTAGTCGGGCCGGTCACGGAAGTAGGCGTCGATGGTGGCCGTGCTGGTGTACCCGAGCAGCTTGGCCACCTCCCGCTTGTTCAGCACCTCGTCCTGGTCGGCCTCCAGCACCGCGGCCAGCAGCGTGCGCTGCTTCGGTGCGCGCTCGGCGAAGAAGGCAGCGACCTGGTCGTGGCGCCGGTACTGCTTGCGGCCCTCGGTGCGGGCCACCGGAGGAAACCCGCTGCTCGGGTCGTTACCCCACTCGCTGACCCGGGACTTGCTCGTGCCGAACTCCGCCACGATCTGCGCGGTGTCCACGAGCCGGGCGGCCTGTGACATCACAACCCCTTGAGAAACGGATCGGCAAGGCGAGGCTGGCACCCGGGCCAATGCGACATGTTCGATAATGCCAAATACGCGCGCGCGGAGTCATCACAAGGCGGTCCACGGGCGAGGCTCGCCCCCAACCAGCGGCACCCACACTGACCCACTGGGACCGTGCTGCTCGATGTCTTCCAGGACCGCGGCTCCCAGCTGCACCTCGCGGGCGAGGGCCGCAACGAGCGGGTGCTGAGCGACCATTGCCTGCAGATCACTGATCCTGTCTCCCATCCTGGCCCGGGAGGCGCCGGTGAGCACGAAATGTACGCGGGGGAAAACCGGATACCAGCGCAGCCAGGCAGGGCCCGTGGAGGCCGGCCTGCGGCGGCCGACGGGCTGGACTTCGTACTGGAACAGCCGGGCGTACTCGATCAGCTTCACGGCCAGGCGCTCGCTGCTCATGGTGGTGCGATCGACCTCCACGAACGCGCGCAGCTTCCGCCGGTGTTCGCCGTCGGCGACGGTGTAGTGCATGACAGCGTCGGCCACGAGCCGTTCCCCCTCACCCAGGGGATGAGATACCTCAGGGGTCCAGTCCCACGGGCCGTGCTCGTGCCCCAGCCGACGGGCGTCTGCCGCAAAGGCCAGGTGGGCGCGCACGACGGTGAGCGTGTGCGGCGTCTTCAGCGAGGCGGCCGTTGCGGAGTTGATCGGATACGGAGGGCGGCCCCGCAGCGCTGGGAAGTCCCGCGCCAGGCGAGCACCCTCGCCCGTGAGGTACCAGGCGCGGGTGCGGTTGGACTGGGGCAGCACCGTGTAGTCGACGAGCCCCTTCTGCCGCAGCTTGTTCAGTGGGGTGGAGACGGTCTGGCGGGCGACGTTCGGCCGAAGCAGATCGTGGAGTTGGCTGGTGGTGGCCATCCGGTGCTGGGCGAGCGCGGACAGAAGCTGATGGGGCAGCGGCTCGTCGGGCCTGGGAGTGTACGAGGCAGCGGTAGCGGTCACTGGTGTCCCTTCTTGGCGGGAGACGTGGTCGAACTCCCAGGTCAGAACGGGGTGTTGCTGCCTCTGAGGAAACCCGCCGCCCCCGACCCGGCCACCGACCACGACGCCCCAACCATGGTCACGATGGGGACACAAAGGCCGTGGTCGGGCCGACCACAGGCCCGACCACGGCCTGGACGCTGCTGCGCGGTGCGCCCTTGACGGCGCTGGTCAGCTGACCCGTCCAGGGCGGGAGGGACTGCCCGATCCCGGAGGACCACGAGACGCCGCTGTACTGAGCCGGTGCTGCCGGATCGGTATGGGCCGGGGGAGGCCCGCCAAACTGACGGCAGGTCGGTTCAGGGCCTGGCACCTGGAACACCTTGGGTGCACCGCCGCCAGCTCTTGGGCGGGCGGGCGTGGCCGGCATCGTGTATGCCGCGTACGCCGAGGACCTTCACTCGCTTGATCCGGCAGTGGTGCCGGTCGACGCTGGCGATGGGAGGCGATCCCTGCACCGCTGCGTCAGCGCCCTCGGGCAGTGGAACAGGGCGAAAGGGCCTCAAAACCTACCGGGCAAGGGCTGACGGTCGAAGAGAGCGATGGCCGGCCCGGGATCCGAGGATCCCGGTGGGAGGTTGACAGCCTCCCCCGGCCATCGGCCGACACACCCGGCCCGCCGGGGTCACACGAAGGAAACCCACAGCCGGGTGCCGTACATCGTCAGGATAGCGGCCGCATGGCGCTACCTGCGTTGTGTGTCAGTCCGCCTGCAGGGTGCCGCGGGCCTCATCGATCGTCTTCTTCCACGCGACGGCGCTGCCGTGGCCGGGATGGGACTCGGCCAGGACCTCGACGGTGACCGCGCCAGGGTCGGCGGCCGTGCGCAGGGCATGCACGGCTGCCTCCATGCGGCGCTCGCCGAGTTCGGAACTGGTCGGGACCTGCTGGCGGGCATGTGCGAGAGCGACGACCCGCCGGCGCTTGTAGCGGTTGCTGGTCAGACCCCGGTCGCTGCGGAGGACGTCGTCCGGCCTGGCGAGCTCGGGCAGGATGCCGCGGGCGATGGCCCGGTTGAGCTCCAGGTGGCTGCTGTAGCCGAGCATCGGCGCGGCCTGCTTGGTGTCGAGCAACTCCTCCGGGTCTCCGTCCTCGGCCGGAGCGGCCGCCTGCGTGCGGGACTTGCTCTGGGTGTTGCCCGGGCCGGGGCGCTGGTCGATCCAGTCGGCGACAGTGCCCAGGTACCAGGAGCGGCGAAGACGGCCGCCGTCGGTGGTCTCCGCGACATCGGGCTCGGGGAAATACCCGGGCCGGTCCTGCAGCCAGCCGAGCAGGGTCACGGTCCGCTTGTGGCCGAGCACCTTGGCCACCTCTGACGTCGACATCAACCGGTCGCGGGGGCCGGTGAGCAGGCTGTGGCGGACGGAGGACTGTGACGCCTTTGCCGCGCGGTAGGCCGTCAGGAAGGGACCGATGGTGCCGCGCTTCCACCGGCGGCGCCGGCCCTCGATCGCGTCCGGCTCCGGGCATCCGGTGGTGGTGCGGTCCCGATACAGCTCGCTCAGGCGCGAGGGGCTGAGGCCGAACTCGTCGTGGATCTGCTTGGAGTCCAGGAGTTCGTTCTCGTCGGTGCCGGTCATCGTCTTCCTCCAGGAAGGCGTGGTGAGGGGCGAAGGAGCCGCGCGAGCTGGATGCGCGGAGGGCGGGGAGGCCGCCGCCGCCGGCAGTGGTGGGTGTGTGTATCTGGCGGGTGCTGTCGGCCTGCATGATGGTGACCTCCTTTCGGATGCGATCTCGGTGGGCCGCTGCGAACTGCGCCGGCGCCGATGATTCGATACTAGATACAGACTGCTGTGGTTGGCAAGCTGCGGATCCGAGATTTTCTCCCTCTGGGAGTGTGGAACGCGGGTGTGGGTGCTGCCCGCCCCGCCGGACACCTGCGATCCGAGCAGATCGTACGAGGTCACGTTGCGAGCACCGGCCGCGACCAGGGCCTCCCGGAGCCAGACGGCCCGGTTGCAGCCAGCCCGCGGCACCGGCGCTCCGAGCGCGATGAGCTGGGCTTCTGCATACTCGTGGCCCTGCTCCTGGCGGCGGACCTTCTGTGCCGCCCGGTCGGAAGCGGGCGGGTTCGTAGGTTCCCGGATGCGGTGACGCCCGAACCGGATCGTGTGCGCCGCCCTGGCGTCGACGAGCATGCGGGTTCCGGCCTGACCTTCGACCTGGGTCGAAGGTCTACCGTCGAAATGTGAGCACGATGCGGATCTCCCAGCTCGGGGGTGGCCCGGATGGGGCCCCGGCGCCGTTCCCGTCGGGGAAGAAGGCCCGCCGCAAAGCGGCGCGGGCGCTGTCAGCGAAGCGGGCCGTCGCGCTGGCGCTGGCGCATTTCACCGACTGGCTGGAGTTCTGCAATGGCGGGGTGATCTCCGAGAACGACCCGGTCGAGCAGGAGAAGGCGGTGAAGCTGACGTCTTTGCTGGCCAACTGCGTGATCCTCCATACGACCCTCGACCTGATGGAGGTCGTACGCGAGCTCCAGGCGGAGGGCCGTCTCCCCCGCTTCGGACTGGGGGAGACGGCCCTTCGGCCGGGAGGAGCCGGTCGGTCTCACAGCATTCCGTCGATCACGCCCTGCCGGAAGGCCCTCCGTTCTGCGGCGGAGTACCCCAGAGCGGGGAGCTGCGGGTTCGTGGCCACCCGGTCTGCCGGTCGGGTAAGACGAGCCTGGGGAGGGCCAAGCGCTCGTGTGACTGCTGATCTCCCCCACCGACCGGCTCACTTGCCCTGGCCGCGCCCGGCACCTTTCTGGGTGCGGCCGGGGCAAATGACCACTGACTGACTGACCCCGAGCAGGGCGAGGTTGCCGTGATCCACCAGACCGCACATCAGCCTTGTGGCGGCTTCGCGCTCATCCTGTCTGCGGACTCCAGGCAAAGGCGCGTACCCCATTGGAAATAGGCACGCGTTGCGTGGAGTTTTCGGCCACGAGGCGCCCATCCGCTTGCAAAGTGGCGTTCCAACCGCTGTCATCGCTGCTGGTCCTTTGCAGCAGGACCGTGCTTTTCGTCGCCTGCCATGACGATCCCTGCTTCTTCAGCACCTTGAACGTCCTGAGTGGTTGCTGGTCACACTGGCTGTCCGACGTCCAAGGGTCGCCGTCGTCGATCACGGGAGCGACAACGGCATGGGGGGTTCCCTTCCGGTCGTACCAGAGGGAGCATGCATCCCACGACTGATACGTACGGGGTAGCGGGACGGTGCTCAGGTGCCCGGTCTGGTTCATCTCCGACAGCTGAAGTGTTGATTTGCGCCAGTCGTCACCGCAGCCGACGCCGTCCGCGGAGGCCAGAAGCCAGCCCTTGTCGTGGCCGGGCTCCATCACCAGGAGATCGGTCACTGGCAGGGGGGAGGCTTGGAGTTTGGAGTTAACCCGGAACAGCTTGTGGTGGCAGTCCGGCCAGGGAACGCCGATGAGCGTGTCGCCTGAGCTCGGTGATCCGCCATACAGAGGCATGGTGTTGCAGCCGCCGGAACCGCAATTGTTCATGCCCGCTACGCGGATCTGGTCGTCCGAAAGTCCGTCGTGGATGGATCCCTGGTTGGCCAGCAGCACGTGCTTCGGTTCTTGCCCGATGCGGTAGCGGGCGAAGCCGTCATTCTCACCGTTGGTGAGAGTATTCCATCCGGAAAGCAGGTTCTCGCCGGCGAAGGAAATCCTGCAAAAATTGCACTCCCACCTGTCGACTGTGCCAGTCTCCAGATCTGCGAGGTAGACACGCGGCGTAGTGGTCCTGTCGTCTCTCCTGGGTGTAGCGCTCCAAGCGAGTTGCTTGCCATTGGGGGACCATGTGAGCTGTGTGGCCGACAGTCCGATTGGCAGCGTTGCGATGACGTCGGGGCTTGCCCTTCCCGTTTGCACGTGGACGGCGCGGTCGGTGGCGAAAGCCAGGGCCGGGGGCAGCTCGGTCTTCCAGAGTGTCTTCTTCTTCAGAGGGATGCTCGCTCCGATCTCGCGGCCCGCGAACTCCCCGGCTGCCACTTCCATGCCGGCGCCGCCTTCGAGGAATGCCTCGACCTTTGCCTCGCGCTTGAACGGTTCGATGCCGCCTTCCACCCCGGCGGCGACTTCCAGGTAGAGGCCCGCGGTGAAGACGTCGAGTGGTGCGGCCGCTTCGATGCCGATGCGGAAGCCGACCTTGCCCTTCAACTTGCCTTCCGTCGCCCCGGCCATCTCGGCCTTGCGTTTGGCTGGGCGGTTGCTCTGGATGTGCGCCGAGGCCCAAGGCCGCAGACTCAGACGCGTCTTGACGGTGAAGTCTTCGGAGATCTCCGACTCGAACTTCAGACCCGTTTCCGCCTTTGCCTCCACTCCGGCAATCCACTTCCACGTGGGATGCACGCTGAATGGCCCGACACGGACCAGTTGCACGGCCCAGGCCGGGAATTTCCACTTGCTCTTCCAGGCCGTGTCCCAGCTGCACTGCGCGGCGTGGGGGGTGCCCCAAGTGGTCTTCATGGAGTACTGGATCCTGGCCTGGAGCTGGGCCCAGACGAGATCGTTCTCGTTGAAGCCCATGTCACTACCTGCGAAGTCGACCTGTGGCCAGTCCATCTCTGCCTTGAACACCGGCAGCCCTACGCCGCACGAGATATTCCCACCTAGGGCCTTGCGCTTCCAGGTGTCCATCTTCAGGGTGACTTCGGGCGCCAGGTCCTTCGGGTCGTCTGAGGCCGTGTAGGCGGCCAAGGCCATGTCCGTACCCTGCGAAGCGTGTTCGGGGGTCTTCGGGAAGCGAAGAACCGCCTTGGGCATAGCCTCGTTGAGCTTGGCCGGTGCTGTCCGCACCGCCAGCACGGAGCCGCGGCGCTCAATGCGTATTACCCTCCGCAACAGGCCCTCGGGGGTCTGCGGCCCCTCCGCAGCCAGCAGGATGTCTCCGGCGCGAAGCCCGCGGGCGGTCGGCGCGTCCGCGCGAAACAGGACCTGGTCGCCCTTGGGTGGGGAGATGAGTCCGGGGTTCGCGTAGTTGAGGATGCGGGCCTTGTCGGAGACAGCGACGCGGTAGTCGACAACCACACGCGTCAACTTGCCGCTGCGGACTGCGGCGGTCAGCACGGCGTCCGCGGTGTAGTAGGTGGCGTGCGCGGCCTTGGCTGGCGCGGGCGTCAGGTGGAACGATCCTGGTGGCAGCTTCAGGGTGGTGGAAGCCGTCACGGACCGCTTGAATCCGTCAGCCCCAGTGATTGCGACGTTCGGCCGGGCGCCGTCCGGCAGACCTGTGATCTCGACACTGAGACGCGTATCGGATTTCCGGACTTTCCAGAGAACCGCTCCTGCGCCAGTGGTCAGCAGCACCAGCGCCAGCACAGCGCTGAGCCACAAGACTCGTCTGCGTGTTGTGGTCATATGCCCTCCCTCCACGAGTTCCGTGGGAACGCGTCAGCCTCGATTCGTCAGCGGTCTGATCGGTCTCGCTGATTCGGCGCCTTGCCCCGGTTTGTCCGACTGGTCGGTATAGGGGCCTTCGCATGCGCTGCG